>JAQBWV010000456.1 GCA_027624335.1 Planctomycetota bacterium | reverse complement strand
TGGCAACCATCGCGGTGCCAGGTGAAAGCGGGGGTGACGTACGAGTACGCCGCCACCGGAACCTGGCAGGTCGATGAAGGTTCCGAACTGGTCGATGCCGACGGCGCCGAAGACGGCAGCGGGCGACTTGTTGGGGCGATCTTCGACGCTCGCGAGTACGAACTCAGCGAAGCATTCGAGCTGGGCGCGTATGGAACACTCACTCCGGAAGTCAGTGGAGAGCTGGTCCTCCGCTGCAACGACGAGTGGCGAGAAATCGACGACGGCAATTCGGGACAGGTGTCGGTGCTGATGAAACTTCAGGGCAGTGGCGAGCCCTTGCCCGACCCGCGACAGAAAACTCGCGACTGACGGATGAAGCACAGGCGGCACTGAGATCGTTGATACGCTGCAATCAATTCGCCAACGGTATCAGCAAGCGGTTATCGCCATTGATTGCTCGGAAACTTTCTCACCGGTCGACTGCGGTGACGAATTAAAGGCGAGTCTGACGCAGAACCGCGACGCGCGGTGCTGTTCAAAACGACGTCCATCACGTTGTCGTCGAGTTCTCGACCTGTCATGGACTTCTGGAGCCGCTGCGAGCAGAATCGCGAGTCAGACTCACCTTTTGTCATGGCGGTCGACTCTCTTCCATTTGATGGCTGTCCTTATCGCAGGACATCGAAGACCGCTGCATGCTTCATGATGATTGACGTCACATGCCGGAAGCCATTGCCACGATTGAAGACGTCCGTCGGGCGGAACGTGTAATCCACGAACACATTTCTCCTGCGCCCCTGATCCGTTCTTATCGACTGGAAGAAGAACTCGGACTGCAGTCGGGGCGTCGAGTGTGGCTGAAGGACTACGGCTGGACGCCAGTCGGTTCCTTCAAGTTGATGGGAGCCCTCAACTGGATGGCGAACAATCTTGAGGAGCTCAGCGACCGACCGGTCGCCGCGCATTCGTCGGGAAATTTCGCGTCCGGCATCGCTTTCGCCGGAATGCGATACGGAAAACGAGTCGTCGTGGTGATGCCGGATGACGCTCCGAAGGTCAAGTTCGACCTGACGCAATCTTTCGGAGCAGAGATTCGGACTTACGACATTTCCAGAGATCATGAAACCAACGACCGAGACCGATTGACGCGAGAGATTGCGGAAAACGAAAACGGCTTGCAGGCGTCTCCGTACGACGACAACTGTGTGATCGCAGGGAACGGTGTCGGTGGCCTGGAGATCGTTGACGAATTAAGGCGGCAGGGGCGGTGCATCTCTCAGTTTATCTGCCAGGTAAGCGGCGGCGGGCTGATGGCCGGTCACGCATTGGCTATCGGCGACGCGTTTCCAGACGCCGCGATCGTCAGCGTCGAACCTGATACCGCTGCCGATTTTCAGCAGTCACTGAAATCCGGCGAACGGACGCGAATTGGTCGGCCATCCGGCATTTGCGACGGACTGTTGTCGTACGATGTCGGCGAATGTAACTGGCCAATCCTTCGGCAGTACGTTTCCTACGCCGTCTCCGTTCCTGATTTCGAAACGCAGCAGGCCATGCGGTGGCTGTATGACAAACATGGTCTTTGCGTCGAACCTTCTGGAGCAATCACCACAGCGGCAGTTCTAACCGGAAAGGTAAAGCTCGATGGCGACGGCGATGTCGTCATCATTCTTTCCGGGAGAAATGTAGACAAGGGTCAGTTCCACAAGTGGATCAACGCTGGATGAATCCAATGCGTGCCTCGGCGGTCACAGCGAGAGCAAATCCAGAAACAGTCAAAAATGAGTCTGAAGACGTTCCTTAGAGACGAGTGCCCGGAGCCTTTAGTTTCGGAGGGCCGCCGCCGAGTTCGACTTGGATGTCAACCTTCTGGTTTTTTCTCAGCACGGACAGCAGAACGATGTCGCCGTGCTTGAGGCTTTCGATGGCTTCCCGGAAGTCGGAAACCGTTTTGACCTGGTTTCCGTCGACAGCGACAATCAGGTCGGCGGTGCTGCGGTCGAGTCGTTCAAAAACAAACGGGCCGCGACGCTGTCGTAACAGTGTGGGCCCCTGGACTCCGGCCAGTTCAGCAGCGCCACCCGGCGTGAGACGTTCGACCAGCAGACCTTTATCCGTTTCGAAGACTCGCTGGATGCCGATTTCAGGTCGATAAACTCGACCGTGAGCGATGAGTTCCGGCACGACTCGCGACACGAGGTTCACGGGGATGGCGAACCCGACACCGGCGCTTTGTCCCGTACGACTGGCAATGGCCGTGTTGATGCCGATCAGTCGACCATGCAGATCAAGCAGCGGACCGCCGGAATTGCCAGGGTTGATTGAGGCGTCGATCTGGATGATCGATTTGATGGACCAGTTCTCCTGCACCTGGATCGACCGGTTCAGGCTGGAAACAATGCCCGTTGTCAGCGTTCTTTCCAGTTCGAAGGGATTGCCAATCGCCAGCACGCGCATGCCGACTTTGAGCTTGCTCGAATCTCCCATCGTGATCGGAATCAGAATGTTCTCGGGAGCGTCGATCTTGATAATCGCGACATCGTTCGGCGGGTCGTAACCGACAACGACCGCTTCAAATGTCTCGCCGTTGTAAAGCGTGACTCCGATGTTTCGAGCGTCAGCGACGACGTGCCAGTTGGTGACAATGTGCCCGGAGCTGTCGATTACCGAACCGGATCCGGTTCCTTCGGACGTTTGCTCGGTGAAGAACAGCGAGTCAACCCGCGTGCTTCGTGTGGTGATGTTGACCACGCTTTTGTGCAGCCTTTCGTAAACCGCAACGTTGATCACTTCTTCCGGGCTCAGACCGTCAGCGTTGAAGAACTGGTCGAGGTTGTTGCCGGCATTTCGCGGAACCTGCATCGGGAACAGCGGTCCACGCGGGCCGTCACGATCCTGCGCGACGGCAGCACCTCGATCCGAAACGTACGTGTCGAGCATCCAGACCGTCAGGAAACTGCCGATGACTGCCGAACAAATACAG
>JAQBWV010000455.1 GCA_027624335.1 Planctomycetota bacterium | reverse complement strand
AGTTAAGAACGATGTCTTGTGTCCGGTTGAGCCGTTCTCGAATGAAATCTGAGAAGTGCTCGACCCAGCCTCGGCGAGCCTGTCGGACGTCAAAACCAAGATTGTCTCCGGTGAAGACCCAGGTGCGCGGCTGAACGTTGTCCAGCAGTTCCTGGATTCTCGCAGCGTCACCAACCAAAGGCGGAGCGGGAGTATTGATTGGCTTTGAGACAGGTGTCTGTCCTGGCAGTGACTCTGACGCCGGATCCACAGGCACGCGTGAGTTGATCACGGCAACACCGGTTGACGCGACGTCGAAATCTGCAGAAACCTGCATAGCCAGCATGCGGCGTCTACGTCCACTTCGAGAGGCGGCGATTGGGTAGGCCGAGGTGACGTGTTCTGAAGTCACTGAGAAACTCGCGATGAACAGGTGGGACTAAGTGTTCCGAATCTGAGTAGAGCAGGGTCAGGACACAGGACGCTCATCGTACGATCGAATGCTGATGATTTCACCGATGGAATTGGAAGTCGGGCAATTGTCCCGTACGGTTGCCGGTCCAGTGTATCGGATCCGAGCTTTATGACGTCTGATCGTGTCATTCCAGCTCTGGGGTGACGGGGACTGTTTGCTAACTGACGCCTGATTCGCTTTGATCCGGCACCTTCCAGAGAATGCTTCATGTCACGAATGCCGATTTCAACGTTCAGACTCGTAGTACTTATTTCGTGTGCTCACGCGCTGGTCCATACGTTCGAGTTGGCGTTGCCGGCTGTCGAGCAAATGATCGGCGACGAATATGGTGTCGGAAAGGCTTCGACGGGCGCACTGGGAATGGCCTGGCGGTTGCCATTTGGTCTTGGAGCCGTGCTTGCCGGAATTCTGGCCGATCGCTTCGGGTCACGGCCTCTGCTGATTGTGTATCTGGTCGGGTGCTCTTTCACGGCAGTACTCGCCAGATGGGCTCCATCTTTCAATATGCTGTTTCTGGTGATGCTGTCGATGGGGTGTTTTGCCAGCATCTATCATCCGGCCGGGTTAGCGCTGATCTCTCGCGAGACCACGCCGGAGACTCGCGGGTCGGCGCTAGGCCTGCATGGAATCATCGGCTCACTGGGAATCGCGGGAGCACCGTTCGGAGCCATGTTGCTGTTTTCGACCGGTAATTTCGGGTGGCGGGATTACTACCTGATTCTGACCATTCCAGCGATGGTGATTGCCGCGCGGCTGCTCGTGGATGAACGGCGACATCGGAAGCAGACAAGAACTCAGCCCGTGACGGTGACCGTCGATCCGGAGCCTGAAGCGGCCATCTGCTGGCGTCGATATCTGGTGCTTGTGTCGGCGGGAGCGTTGTCAGGGGTTGTGTACGGAGCCTTCATGCATTTTCTTCCACGGTATCTCGACACCGCCGGGCTGCGTCCCGAAACATGGACGCCAGCGAGTTTTCGCAACGCTCTGGCGGCGATCGTACTCGGCTTTGGTGCGATCGGTCAGGGAGTCGCCGGGCGTCTATGCAGGCCAGGCAGGCTTGAGCTCCTGCTGGTTCTGGTACTTCTTGGCAACGTTCCACCGTTACTCTGGATGGCGTTCGCCGAGGGGCCCAGCCGGTTTGTTGCAGCCTGTGTGCTGGCGGTTATTCACTTCATGAACCAGCCGGTTTACAACAGCCTGATAGCACAGCACATTCCGGCGTCGCGTCGCAGTCTGGGGTACGGATTCAGCAATATGATGTGCTTCGGAATTGGCGCGTTCGGTCCCTGCTTTGCAGGTCAGCTTGCTGGAGATACAGCGGTCTACGGTGGACTTGCCGTCGTTGCAGCGGCTGCGGGAGGACTCGCGGCGTATTCGCTGATCATTCGCGATCAAAGGCTGACCGCATAATCCCAACAGCGTTATCACAGCGGTGGAGGCGGGAGTTACGTCTCTGGCCGAGTCTCAAAGGTTGGTGGAAGTCCAGCCGGTTCAGATTCATTGACTCCATCGGCGTACTCCTGAGTTTCGGAGTCTTCGTCTGACGTCTGGTATCCCGTAGCATTGGAAACAACAGCTGGCTTCAGGATGCCGAGACGGCCTTCGTAGTACAGCACGAGGAACGCGGGAACGAGAATCGGTCGCACAACGAACGTATCCAGCAGGACACCGAAAGCCAGCGCAAAGCCAAGTTGATGCATTCCAGCAAGTGTGCCGGCCAGTAATGATGAGAAAGTGCCCGCCATGATGATGCCGCAGCTGGAGATAATGCTGCCCGTTTTCGTCAAAGCAATGGCGACTCCCTTGACGGGACCATGAATCACCTGCTCCTCACGAATTCGAGTCATCAGGAAGATGTTGTAGTCTTCGCCGACGGCGATCAGGATGGTGAAGAGGAACGTCGGTACTTTCCAGTCGAGACCTTCGAATCCAGATGGATCGAGCGACCAGAATACCGTGAACGTGACTCCGAGCGTGACCAGATAGCTGAAGAACACTGTCAAGATCAGGTAAACAGGAATAGTCACCTGTCGCAAGAGGGCAACGAGAATCAAGAAGATTCCCAGCAGGACCAGAGCATCAACGACTCGCTGATCTCGATCAGTCACGGTCTTGAGATCGCGAATGCTGGCCGTCGGTCCAATTCCAACGACCTCGAGTCTGGCGTCTTGAGGAAGGAACTTACGTGCCTGGGTGAGAACGTCTTCCTTCAGTTCGATGAACTGCCGGATGCTGCCACGAGTGAAGGGGTCGTCAGTCGAAACGAAGTCAATCTGAGTCATCGTGCCCTTGAACCTGCCGCGTTGCCCGACGTAGTGCTCATTGAACTTCGCCTGCTCCATGCGACGTCGACTCATAAAGGCGATCAGTTTCAATCCACTGAGTCCCGCTGGTATATCGGCCTCACCGTTTTCTTTGGCGGCACGGTGAACAGCGATTCCGAACGGATGGACGGCGCTTCGAATGTCTGCGAGTTTCAATTCATCGCGTCGCTCGTAAAGCGAGTCGGTCAG
>JAQBWV010000454.1 GCA_027624335.1 Planctomycetota bacterium | reverse complement strand
CGCCCCAACGGTTGATCAGTGGCATCAGCCGCTTCTGTTCCTGCTCGTTGAACCAGTAATTCGCAAAGCCATCTTTTTCGACCAGCATGTGCTTGAATTCAGCCGGCCCCGCATTCTTCGAAGCGTTGTCGACTTTTGGTTCGTCGTCGCCGTGCGGGTTGTCGGGTTTTTCAGGCTGCGGCTGTCCTGGACGAGGTTGCTCGGGCCCAGGCTGCCTGGGCTTCTTCTTCGGCATCATCTCAGCCTTCGTATGAACACCTCGCAACCGAGCCATGATGGAATATTTCTGCTGTTCACGGCGGTACGTCAGTGGAAGACGCCAGCCTTTCGGGTAAATCCCCAGGACGTTCTTAAACTGGTTCACGGATCGAATACTGCGACCGGCGAATGAGACGATCTCATCGTCCATCCGCAAACCTCGCCGATACGCCTCGGATGACTCCAGAATGCTGGAGACGATGACTCGCCCATCCGCGTCTGATGTCACCGTTGCTCCGAGCGTTGCATGGTCGACAATGCGACCGCTTCGCAGATGATCCACAAAGTGCATGATCTGGTTGATGGAAATCGCGTATCCCGCGCCCGAGTTCACACGACCTCGTTTTTCGAATGAGCCGCGACCGTTGATCCCGATCAGTTCGCCGTCGTCGTTAAACAGCGGCCCGCCTGAGTTGCCTGGATTGATTGACGAGTCGACCTGAATGCAGTCGGCATACTCCAGAAACGTTCCAGCCGGATACTGATAACGATGCACGCCGCTGACGATTCCGTAAGTCACCGTCGGATGAAAATCCGTCGCCAGCAGAAACGGATTGCCGATGGCATAAGCCCAGTCGCCAACGTTTACTTTGTCACTGTCACCGATGGTGGCAAACGGAAAGTCATCTCGACCGAGTAGTTTGATGAGTGCCACGTCACCGGTTGGATCGATGCCGACGATCACGGCGTCGTACAGAACGCCATCGTTGAGGCCGCATTTCATGAAGTTGCCAGAACCGCTCGTCACGTGAAAGTTGCTCAGTGCGTATCCGTCAGCGCTGATCACGACTCCCGAGCCGCCGCCCTGTCCACCGTTTCCGAAGATGGCGACCACGGCGGGCGAAATCTTTTTCAGCACGTCGATCCGCCGCTGCTGTGCCTCGACGACGACCGCATCTGCAGCCCCTGCGGAGCCGCCGACTCCCAACGTCAATGCAACAATGCTGGCAACGACGATCGCCTGGCGTAAAGTTGCGAAGGCGTAAAGCCTCGCAAAAAGGCTGTGTCTCGCGAAGACTGACGGGGCGAATGGAGTATCGCGGCCCGTTCGCAGGTTCGACGTTGCAAATGTCTGCATGATTAATCTCGTGATAGATTTCAATGGATCAATCTCTGAGGATCGGGGAAACCGTTGATTCCGATTCTCGCACTCTGTCGTGATTAATCCGGAGTGTCGCCGGCTGGTCACGACAAGTGTCACTTCACGCTACTTCAACAAGCGAGCTTCTGCCAGAACCAGGTGGTCGCCAATGTCGCTCTGGACTGTTCCGTAATCGACCAGAATTTCCAGCTGGAACTTTCCCGAAACATCCAGTTCAACGTTGAACGGTTCTTTGTCCAATGGCGAGACTGATTCTGCCAGCAGTTTCTGGCCATCGGCTGAGATCTCAACATACACGTCGCCAGCGTATCCGTGTTGAATTCCCATCAACGCCAGAAATCGACTGTGGTCACCGTTCAACCGATACTGCACGATAGTTTTGGAGCGCAGGCAGATGCCTCGCGTAAACGACTGGTTTCCGAGTCGCAGAGCCTCGCCCCAGACATCGCGGTCGTTCTGCAGCGGAGTGGCTGGTTCGATGAAACGAAACTCGTGCTTGATATCTCGCGGTTTAAGCGACGACAGCCACGTCAGCTTGTCCGAGCTGAAGTCAATCAGGCGAACGCTGGTGATCGGGATTGTGACTCTCGGACCGACAGCGAGTTGCAGTGTGAACTCGGTTCCGTTGCTGGTGACGGTGTGTACCGCCAGCCGATCTCCATTCCGGAGTTCGACCAGTCCCGCCGCCTTTGTGCTGCCTGTACCTCGATGCCGAAGTATCACGCCAAACACATTGGCTCGAGCGACGGGGACCGTTTCACCATCCAGCAGAAGCGAGACGTGTTGATCGTTGATGCTGCTGACCACTCCGGGAACGAAGTCCAGCTTCTCTTCTTTTCGAATGACCAACCAGTCCTCGCGGCGTTCGCGACTTAGCAGCTCTGTCCATTGCGTGTCCACGCTGCTGGGCGATTCGGCAAAGCGGATATTTCCGATTGATGAACGGGGAAGCGTGATCGAATCGGCTGCGGCGGCGGTCATGGTGACCGTTTCCCCCGAGAGCTGAATTGATCCCGATCCCATCCGTGAACCATCAACCAGAATGATCTCGTGTGGCGAAGATGCGGCCGCTTCGCCTTTGGATGGCAGTCTCGCTTCAAGAATGCTGGACAGCGCGACATCGACCGTCTCACCTTTGGACTCCAGTTTCCACGTGGTCAAGTCGGCAGACACGATCGTTCCAGTGTGTCGAGTGCCCTCGATGGTAGAAACTTCGACGGGAGTGGCGGTTGCCAATGCTAGAAGCACCGTTACAGCTGTTGGCGTCATTGATTCGTTCCTGTCGAATGATTCGGTAACTTTTCCGATTGGCGTCGGGTCCGCGTGGCACTATCGGCGAAGCGGCCTGCCTCGAAATCGGTCATCTAGAGGGTGATTCCGGACGCGTGGCAAGTTTGCGAAGGTACTGCTCGATCGCGTTCCTGTAGTGCGGCGGAAGTTCGCGGTCGATCAGGTTGCGGGCTTTGGTCTGCTGTTTGGGAGGCAACGCGCCCCAGCCAGCCTTCTTGCCAATATCACGCTCGTCGACGTCTCCGGGGGCAGTCGAGCCCTTGATGATGCTGTCCGGCGCCGGACTTCCGGGAGCAGAACCGCCGCTGCCTCCTCCTCCTCC
>JAQBWV010000127.1 GCA_027624335.1 Planctomycetota bacterium | reverse complement strand
GCTGGACGACGGGTATGACAACGTCTTTCTGATGCTGGCCGGTGGCGAGCTTTATGACTTGATCCAGAACGGGAAGAAGGACGCGGCGAAAGTACGGGAACGTCTGGAGCAAGCCGGGCTGTCCGGGGAGAAGCTTCGAGAGCTGACGCTGACGATCGAGCCGACGCGTGTCGCCCATCGGCTCGATCCGAACCGGACGTGGTTGTACTCCGGAACGTTCGACACCGTCGTGCCGATGAAGAATGCCCTGGCTCTGGCCAATGCCGCGAAACTCTCAAAGTCGCATCACATTCAGATGTCGGCGAACATTACACGGGAATTGTGTATCTGCCCTTCATCCTGACTCACATCGCGAGGGAAGCCCACAAGGTCTCTGAGGACGACGCTCCGGTCGAGGACTAAAGTCAATAATTCATGCGGCGCATTAGTTTCAAGAGCGAAGTGTTTGTCTCGAATATCTGTCAATCGCGTTCCCGAACGGACGCAGCGTCGAAACCATCCAATCCTGGAATTCCGGATCGGGCTCGACATCTCGCGGTGAATCACCAGTGACCACCGAGGATCATCATGCCGAGCTGACCTGCGGGTCGAAATATGCCGCTGCTGGCCAGCCAGTGGGTGGCGTCCCGAAACAGTGTCACACGACCGGTGATCGATTCGATAAACGAGCTGGTTCGTTGGCGAAGTGCCGCGTGATCTCCGAAGATGCGTCCTCAACCGGATTCTTTCCATGACGAGGGTACGATGGCACCAGCACGACGATTCCGATGTTTCACGTTATGTCTGCTCGCCTTGAGTTTTCTCGCGCTGCACCTTGTTGATTCTGCAGGCGCGCAGGTTCCGACCGATTTGAAACCCGCGTTTGATTCAAAGCAACTGTTTGCTCGCGACAATCTGGTGGCGTGGTGCATTGTTCCGTTCGATGGAAAGAAACGTGGACCGGCTGAACGCGCCGCGATGTGTGCGAAACTCGGCCTGAAGAAGGTCGCCTACGACTGGCGGAATGAGCATATCGCGACGTTCGAGGAGGAAATCCTCGAATACAGAAAGCACGGCATCGAGTACTTCGCCTTCTGGGGCGGTCACGAGGAGGCGTATCGACTCTTCAGAAAGTATGACCTGCATCCGCAGATCTGGAGGACGGCAGGATCGCCAGCAGGCAAGACTCAGATAGACCGAGTGCGAGCCGCGGCTCAACAAATGCTGCCACTCGTTGATCAAGCGCGAGAACTGGGTTGCAAGGTTGGTCTCTACAATCACGGTGGCTGGGGCGGCGATCCTGAGAACCTCGTCGCTGTCTGCGAGTATCTGCGGAAGCATCACAACGGTGCTCACGTTGGCATCGTCTACAACCTGCATCACGCACACAGCCAGCTTGACGTTTTCGCCAAGAAGCTGGCGCTGATGAAGCCGTATCTGCTGTGCCTGAATCTCAATGGGATGACCCACGACGGAGAGGCTCGCGGACAGAAGATCCTGCCGCTGGGAGAAGGAGAACTCGACGTTTCACTGGCAAAGACGATTCGTAACTCCGGCTACGCCGGCCCGATCGGCATCATTGGCCATACTCAGGACGACGTCGAACAGCGTCTGCAGGACAACCTCGACGGCCTCGACTGGATCGTTCCGCAACTCGACGGCAAGGCCGCCGGTTCGAAGCCAACGCCCCGAACCTGGTCTCCGCAGTCGACAGCGCTCGTTCCAACAGCAGCCAGTATTCCTGGCGTCATCCTTCAGGGTAAGGCCGAGTACCGATCCCCTCCGATCACCGTCGAAGCCCGCGTCACCCTGCCCGACCGCAGCAACTACAACATCGTCGTTGCTTCCGACACCAAGAGTTCGGGAGCACACTGGGAAATCTTCTCGCAGCGCGGCAGCGGCGCATTGACGGTTTACACGCCAGGGCTGTCACCGGACCACACCTCGTCGACAGCGATGATCTGCGACGGCAAGCCTCATTCCGTCAGCATGATTTACGAAGCAGACCGAATTCGCCTGTTCGTTGATGGAAAATCGGTCGCCAGTCAACAAGTGGCGTCCAAAGGTCGCAACGTCGTTCCCGGAGGACTCGCAATCGGGAAACTCGTCGAAGGCGGAATCGGCAGCAGTGGTTTGGCGGAGTGGGTTCGCATTTCACGAGGCGTTCGCGGTTCTGTGTGGAAGATGGCTCACGCACCCGCGAAGGACGAATCGACAGTCCTGCTGTGGAAGCGACCAGACGCCGCGAACGCTCAGCACGGAGCGATACACCACGGGCCGGATGCCTCTGCGAAAGCGCCCGGTAAGGTGCCGGAATACTCCGCTGAACTCGTCGCCAGCCTGCAGGCAGCGGCGAAGGAACAGGGCAACGCCGGGCGCGGAATCATGGTCTTCGCCGCCGCAAAGTCGGCGTGTCTGAGCTGTCACAAATTTGGCCAGCACGGAGGCTCGGTGGGACCGCCGCTCCATGAAATCGGCAAACAGCGAAGACCCGAAGAGATCATCGAAGCCGTGCTGTGGCCGATGCGGCACGTAAAACCCGAATTCGTGGCACACCTCGTTGTGAAATCCAATGGTCAATCATTTCGCGGTTACATCATCAAAGAAGACGAGCAGCAGCTACAGCTCAAGGACCCGACCCGACCGACCGATGCAGTCCTGACCATATTGAAGGACGACATCGAAATCCGCCGCGAAGTCGGCACACTGATGCCGGACAATCTGACAGCGTCGATGTCGGAGTCTCAGTTGCGTGACCTGTTGCAGTTTCTGCTGGGACTCGGAAAGCCTGACGGAATTCCGCTGGCTGAAGTCGAATCGGTCATCGAGCACACGCACGCTCATCTACACGGCCCCGTCGCGTTTAACTTCGACCGCAAACCGCTGAATCCGAAAGACTGGCCAAGCTGGCAAGAGCACATCAACCGGGATCGGATTTACGATTTCTACACGAAGGAAGCCGAGCACTTTCGAGCGATGGAAGAATCGGGCCAGCATGTTCCGGCGCTGCTGATGGAGTACCCCGGTCTCGACGGTGGCGAACTCGGTCACTGGGGCAATCAGGATGAAAACACCTGGGCCAGCAACGCGTGGAATGACGTCAAACTGGGAAGTGTTCAGGCCGGAGTTTTTCGAGGCAATGGCGTGACGGTTCCGCGAGGCGTCTGCGTTCAGCTCGGAGCCGACGGTGAACTGGCCTGCTGCTTCAATCCCGACACGCTGACGTATGACGCAGTGTGGAAAGGCGGGTTTGTAAAGTTCTCATCGGTGCGTCATGGATTCCTGCACGGACTCATGATGGATGGAACGGCGATTCCGTTTCCTGAAAAGGGCACCGGCCCCGACGGAGAGAAAATCGCAGAGCCGTTTGAGTATCTCGGCTTCTCCAGGATCGGCAGAGACGTTTTCTTTTCGTACCGCATTGGCAAGACCGAGTATCTGGATTCGCCTGGAGTCAAAGACGGTGAGTTTGTTCGGCAGGTCGTTCGTTTCAGCTCCAGCGCTCTTTCGGCGCTCATCAAATCCCAACAGAATGTCCGACAATGGCCGCAGTCATTTGAAACAGAAATCCGACACGGCAGCGCATCGCCTTACGCTGTGGACACAATCGAACTTCCTATCGATAACCCTTGGAGAATACCGCTGTTTGGCGGCGATCTGGGTTTTCTTCCGGACGGTTCGGCGCTGGTCTGCACGATGCACGGTGATGTCTGGCGAGTTTCCGGTCTTCAGTACCCCTCGACAAAGGCAGTCTGGAACCGCTTCGCTTCCGGACTGCACCACTGCCAGGGGATGATCGTCGACAAGGATGGCATCTTCGTGCTGGGCCGCGAACAGCTGACTCGGCTGCACGATCTCAACGAAGATGGGGAGGCCGACTATTACGAATGCTTCAGCAATGCATTTCAGACATCGGCAGCCGGGCATGATTTCATCTGCGGCCTGGAACGTGATGCCGACGGCAACTTTTACACGGCCTCCGGTAATCAGGGCATTGTTCGAATCTCTGCTGACGGCAGGAAAGCCAATGTCGTCGCGACCGGATTCCGCAATCCGGATGGAATCGGCCTGACTTCGGACGGATTCATTACTGTTCCCTGTTCGGAAGGCTCATGGACTCCGGCTTCATCGATCTGTGCGTTTCGCCCAAACGGTGCCAATGCCGACGCTTCACAGTCGGTCCCCTACTTCGGCTATCCCGGCCCGCGAGACGGTCAGGTTCCGCAATTGCCGCTGGCCTGGTTACCGCGAGGCGTTGATAACTCGGCGGGCGGTCAACAGACCGTCACCAGCGACCGATGGGGACCGTTGAAGGGCCAGTTGCTGCACTTTTCATTCGGCACGGGAGCACACTTCCTGATGCTACGCGACGATGTCGCTGGACAGCAGCAGGGAGCGATCGTACCTCTTGTCGGCGAATTCCTGTCCGGCGCTCACCGAGGGCGTTTTTCACCACACGACGGGCAGCTTTACGTCACCGGCATGCAGGGCTGGGGCAGCTACACACCGCAACCGGGCTGCTTTCAACGAGTTCGCTACACGGGCGATCTCGTGCAGCTTCCCATCGGCTTCGAAATTTATCGCAACGGCGTACTTCTCAACTTCGCAGCACCTCTTGATGTAAAGATTGGCAGCAAAGCTGGCAGTCACTTTGCTCAAAGCTGGAACTACCGCTACAGCGCAGCGTATGGATCTCCTGAGTTCTCCAGCAGGCATCCACTGATGCGAGGTCATGATCACCTGGCGATCTCATCCGCTCACGTCGTTGCAGGCGGAACGTCGTTGTTTCTTGAAATGCCGGATCTGCAGCCGGTCAGTCAATTGCATCTGCGAGTCAAATCCGGCAACGACAAATCGCATGACCTGTATGTCACCGTCCACATGCTGCGAGAAGAACAGTTCACCGACGCTCCTGGCCTGATGAATCTCGCCGACAAGACGATTAACCCGCATCCGATCCTCGCCGATCTGGCCATGGCGACGCGCAGTGTTCCGAATCCGCACGCTCAGCGCAAAAAGGGGGGCCGCAAAATCACGATTGAAACAGCCGGGAACCTCTCATTTGCGACTCGGTCCTTCAGTCTTCAACCGGGCGAGCTGATTGAGTTCACGCTTTCGAATCCCGACGTCGTGCCGCACAACTGGGCTTTGCTCAAACCCGGAACACTGGAACGAGTTGGCCACCTGGCAAATCGACTGATCTCCGATCCGGAAGCAGCGGTGCGGCAATACATTCCGCAAACAGATGACGTCCTTTTTTACACCGACGTCGTCCTTCCCAAAGACGAGTCCGTCATCTATTTCAACGCTCCAAAGCAGCCCGGTCGTTATCCTTACCTCTGCACGTTCCCCGGTCACTGGCTCGTGATGAATGGCGAAATGATCGTGGAACAGGCCACCCCGCCGGGAGGCTAATCGACGGAAGCGTGCAGTTCGCTGAGCTGATCGAACAATCCCTGCAGCCGTTTTTCGTGCGGGTTCGTCGAGCCGGAATCGAGACCGAGGGCTTCTCGCAGATCTCTCGCGGCGTACAGCAGAAGACTCCTGCCACGATCACCGGGGCCCGACGAGGCTTCCAGCAGAGGGATCGATTCGTCCAGTTCCGCGCGAGCACGCGTTGCAAACTCCCGCCAACTGCCGTCGTCTGACGAGCCGCTGACTCGCTGATACTCTTCATAAAGAGAAACATACTGGCCATACAGATCGCGCTCGTAATCAGGCTGGAGCAGCCAGAACGCAGACGCCACCGTAATCATTCCAGCGAACACGGCAGCACTGAAACAAAGCAGTCGCCGACGACGATTGACCGGCGGTGTCCACCCTCGAATCGCCGGGCGACTGGTCGACATCCGCGGAGCACGCGGCTCGGCATGCGGAACATGGACGTTGACCGCTGGCGGTTCAGACAACGAAGTCGAAACACGATTCCCGTCATCACGTCCGGCGCTCGCAGTACCAGAGAATTCGACCGCTGGTACTGCGTTCTCCGGTTGACCGTCATTTCCGCTCAGGTGGGATCTCCGCGAATCACCGGTCTCGCCCGAGCGTGATGCGCCTTCCGAGCGACGGCCGTCGACCTGCAGAGCTGGAGCACTTTCTGCAGCCACTAATTCGGGAGCCTCAGTCACCAGCGGTGGCACCATCGCATTTGTCGTTTCAGACACGTTTGTCGTTTCAGGCACATCCGCCGTTTTCAGTTTCGTCAGAGCGCGAGCGAGTTCAACATCGGCTTCAGCAACGACGTTATTTTCTGCGTCGGATGATCCAGGCAGTATCCTGAAGTCGCCGAGATTCGCTGAGTCATCGGCGGGTGCGCGCTCGCTCTGGCCGGGAACTTCGACCACGAGTTTGTCACCGCCTGTTGATGCGGCGGCATCAGCAGGCAGCGACCGGGATGCTGAAGCTGGAGTTTCAGAAGCAACCTCATCGAACAGCCCGGCCACTTCGTGAGCTGCTCGCCACGGCTTTCTGGTTCCTTTCCGGACTCGATCGTTCCTCATCAATGCCGCTGTTTGAGCCAACTCGACAAGGTCCGCAAACGGCATGGGTCCGAGCGTGATCCCCACCGACATCTCGACATACCATTTGCTCGACGAACTGGACATCACGGCTCAGAACTGAAATTCGGGGACCACTACCACAACGCGTGTTGAGATACTTACAGCGTACGCACAGATGACCACAAAACACACGCGTTGACTGGAATATGTCTGCCCGAATGATACGGTTTCCGTGCTTCAGAGTATTCTCTGCAGAACACTCTGCTCTGCATTCACTCGGGCCATCTTCCGGGCAATTTCCATGCTACATCGATCAACTCCGCTCGCCGTGTTCTTCGCACTAGCCGTGCTGACAGGATGTTCGGATCGACCACAGACGTACCTCGTGCATGGCATGGTCGTGTATCCGGACGGCAAGCCTTTAACAAAGGGAACGGTTGAGTTTGAAGCTCTCGACCTGAAAAGACCGATCACAGCGTCCGGTGAAATCGCTGCGGATGGAACGTTTCAGCTTGGGACGTTCGAAGCCAACGATGGCGCGATAGCCGGCAGCCATCGAGTCGCCGTCATTGCTGACCCTGAAATCGGAACCGGGGCCGAACGGCCTGAATTACTTCCGCCACTGGTTCTGGACCCCAGATTCAGTGAATTCAAGACTGCCGGACTGGAATTCACCATCAAGCCAGGAATCAACAACCTGCTCGTCGAAGTTGACTACGCACCGCCACGACAATCAGCATCGGGAGCTGTCGAGTCGCCTGTCCAACCCGGCAGTAACTGATCCGGACGCGAAGCGGAGTTCCGTGCAGCGACAAAGACTGCAGCGACCTCGGTATCAGTAGTCGGACACGACTTCATTATCGTTGCGAGTCGTGAGTCGTCCAAGAATGTCCGTCGAGATGAAGACACTCACGGAACGCGCGCTGCCGTCTCCCAGCAGAAAATTGCACATCGCGTCGTGATAACTTCCAAAATTATTGTTGAACGCGTCTTTCGAAGTCTTCGCCAGCGGATAGCCGGGTCCGCCGCAACGCGAAAAGTTGCCGGGATGATCACCATTGTAGATGGCGCCGTCTTCCTGCGCGATACCCCATTGACCTGGTCGAACGTGCTTTTCGCCGACCAGAATGGTGTGGGTTGTTCCGTCGGTCAGATCCTTGAACGCAGTCCTGCCCCGCCAGGTGACCAGCGTTGCTCCGGGCGGAGCGAAGTTACCAAACGGGATGGTCGGCGGATCCGTTACCGCGTCTCCCATGATCATCGCACCTCGCGAGTTGATCCAGTTCCAGTTCGGACCATAGCCTGCAGAACAGGCATAGTCGCTCAGTGTGCCTGGCACATGGCCGCTTGTTTCGAGCGGAGAAAAGATGTCGTCGTTTTGGGTACTGAAATGGGACCCGCCTCGGCGAGTCGGACAATAAAATACCGGAATCGAAGTCAGCCGCGCTTCATCGCTCTGGTAGTAATACTTCAACGTAGCGTCCCAGGTCGAAAACAGGTTGACGCCATCCAGGTGCGGAAGAATCAGAAAGGCCCAGCTCGTGTAGTGGTCATAGTTCCGAGACGGCGGCAGTGATCTGTGCTGATCGTGGAAATTATGAATCGCGACACCGATCTGCTTGAGATTGTTCCGGCACTGAGTTCTTCGAGCGGCCTCGCGTGACTGCTGGACGGCCGGCAGCAGCAGTGCCACCAGCACTGCAATAATCGCGATCACGACAAGGAGTTCAATCAGGGTGAAGCCATTGCGTGCACGATGTGACTGTTCGATTTCCGGACGCGTGGTTGAGTGCATTGTATCCTCTTCAGCGGTCGCGGCTGCGCGACCAGGAAAAACCCAATCACGAAGTAGCATGTGACATTCTGTTCCGATCGTGACTCCACTTTCAACCCGATTGAGACTGAGACCTCGCTGATCTAACGTGCGTACGTTGAATACGCGACGGTTTCAACAAGTTCAACAACCAGGTACCAAATTCGCTTCCCCGCGAGCTTCATCCATCTCGCAAGCTGGAGAGTGTCTCATGCAACATCACGCCCCGTTATCGAAACTTTGGCTCGTCACGCTTGCGGCGTTTGTCGGGACATCAGTATCCAGTGTCGATGCAGCCGGAGACAAGTCCAGCGACAAACCGAACATCATCATCGTCTACTGTGACAATCTCGGTTACGGCGATATTGAACCGTTTGGATCGACGCTGCACCGCACGCCGAATCTCACCCGCATGGCGCAGGAAGGGCGAAAGTTCACGCACTTCTGCGTGACCGCTGGAGTCTGCACGCCTTCCCGGGCCAGCATCATGACCGGCTGTTACGCTCAGCGAGTCGGCATGCACCTGAACCCTCGCGACGGGTGGGTGCTGCGACCGCTCTCTCAGTACGGGCTGCATCCCGATGAAATTACCGTTGCAGAAGTTTTGCGGGATCGTGGATACGCCACCGCGATCGTCGGCAAATGGCACCTTGGTGATCAGCCGGAGTTTCTGCCGACTCGCCAGGGCTTCGACTGGTTTTTCGGTGTCCCTTACTCGGATGACATGACCGAGCGTGTCTGGGATCAGGACGGGTCTCACTGGCCGCCGCTCCCGTTAATGGAGAACGAATCAGTCATTGAAGCACCGTGTGATCGTAATGGCCTCACCAGACGATACACCGAACGAGCGATGAACTGGATCGCCGAACACAAGAATCAGCCGTTCTTCCTCTACTTCCCGCAGGCGATGCCAGGCAGCACGTCAACTCCGTTCTCCAGTGCGGAATTCAAGGGCAGGAGCAGGAACGGTCCGTGGGGAGACGCCATTGAAGAACTCGACTGGTCGATGGGCATGATGCTGGACCAGCTCAAACAACTGGGCATCGCCGAAAAGACACTCGTGATCTGGACGTCGGACAACGGCGCGCCGATCAACCGGAATCCGACTGATCTCAGTCGAGGCTCCAACCGGCCACTTCACGGACGCGGCTATACGACCAGCGAAGGCGCCTTCCGGGTTCCCACCATTGTCTGGCAACCTGGCAAAGTGCCCGCCGGGACGACGTGCGACGAACTGGCTTCGACGATGGACCTGTTGCCGACATTCGCGAAACTCGCTGGCGGCAATTTGCCCGGTGACCGCAAGATCGACGGCCATGACATCGCCCCGCTGCTGTACGGTCAGGCCGGAGCAACGACTCCACACAAGGCGTACTATTACTATCACCAGGATCAGTTGCAGGCGGTTCGGTCAGGCCCGTGGAAGATGTTCCTGCCGCTCGAAGGAGTGACCGGTCATCCTCATCTTCGAGCAGGACAGAAACCGGAAACGCTGCTGTTCAATGTCGTCGATGATGTCTCGTGCGAACAGAACGTCGCTGCCAGACATCCCGCGATCATCGCAAGCCTGACACAGCTTGCCGAAAACGCCCGGCAGGATCTTGGTGACAAAGGAAAGCCCGGCAAAGGCCAGCGTCCGGCTGGAAAGATTGCAGGTAAACCGCAACCACAGGTCATGCAGAAGAACGCCCTGGATGTCATCGAAGGAGTTCGCGGCGGAAGACACTGGGTCGACGAGAAGACGGCTCCGCCAAAGTCGCCAGCAGATTCACTGGCCTGTCTGCAGATCGAACCGGGACTGGAGATTCAGCTCGTCGCGTCCGAGCCACTCGTCAGGGATCCGGTCGCAATCACGTTCGACCAGCGCGGTCGAATGTTTGTCGTCGAGTACGGCGACTATCCGATCGGCCCCGAAGACGGCGGCGATCCGTTGTCGCGCGTCGTCTACCTGGAAGATACCGACGGCGACGGGCACGTCGACAAACGGCACGTCTTCGCGGACAAGCTGACGTTTGCACACAGTCTGATGCCCTTTCAGGGTGGGCTGATCGTTGGTGCTCAGACTCAGATTCTGTTTCTGAAGGATACCGACGGAGACAACATCGCCGACGTTCGCAAAGTTCTGTTCGACGGCTTTACACCGGCTCATCCTCAGATGCAGATTGGCAATCCTCGCTGGGGCATCGACAACTGGATCTATCTCAACTACGGCCCCGGAAACATCACTTCGCCCGAGCGACCAGCGGATCCGGTTGTCATGCCGCGTAAGGAGTTTCGCTTCAACCCACTGACTTTCGAGTTTGAAGCTGACAGTGGTCTGGGACAGTTTGGAAACACCATCGACCGCTGGGGAAACCGATTCTACTGCACGAACCGCAACCCCATCATGACCACGCTGCTCACTCCGGCAGTCCTGCAGCGGAACCCGTTCGCAGTCAACGCAGCCGCTCACTACGACGTCGGAACATCTGGCGGGGACACTCGCGTCTATCCTCTTGTCGAGATGAAAAGCAACTACCTCTCGCACGCCGGTACACACACGTCTGCCTGCGGCGTCACTGCTTACACCGGCCATCTGCTGGGCGGCTCGTTTCAGAACAGCGTCTTTGTCTGCGAGCCAATCGGTCACCTGGTGACACGATCGATCATCCGACCGGATGGATTGCGACTGACTGCCGAGCGGGCTCGACCGAAGTCTGATTTTCTAGCGTCAACCGATACATGGTTTCGACCGGCGAGTCTCGCCAACGGCCCGGACGGTGCCCTCTACCTGGCCGACATGTACCGGTTGTGGGTCGAACACCCGAAGTTCCTGCCACCTGAAATTGCAGCACAACTTGACTGGCGAGCCGGTGACGATCGCGGCCGCATCTATCGGATTGTCCCGCAGAACGCGAAGCCGCAGTCCTTCACTCCTCCGCAAGACGATGACGACATGGTGGCACTTCTGGAGTCACCCAACGGTTGGAAACAGTACCTCGGCCAACAGTTGCTCGCGGAACGGTCAACACCTGCGACCACTCAATCCAATCTCCGCGAGATCACTCTGAAACTTCAGCGGCTCGCTCGCGATCACTCCAGTGCCACAACGCGTCTGCATGCGATCTGGACTCTGAACGGTATCTCGGCGCTCACCAGACAGGACGTCCTGCAGGGCATGAAGGATGGCGATTCCCATGTTCGACATGACGCGGTCAGACTGACGAAAGAGTGGATCGACGACGACGGGATCTTCAGCAGTCTTCGTGAATTATCCGGCGACGACAACGCGAGCGTCAGGTTTCAAGTCGCGCTGGCACTGGGCGAAAGCGCACGTCCTGAAGCCACACACGTACTGGCATCCCTGGCGTTCAAAGACGGTGAGGATCCGTGGTTTGTCAGCGGCCTCTTGACATCGACACGCGAACGTTCAGGAGCAATCATCAGCGAACTGACTGCGAACCAGAAGTTTGCCACCACTGGAGACGCATCAAAAGGTCAGCTGATCAAGCAGCTGGCCACCGTCGTCGGAGCCAGGTGCGACGTGGATGAACTGGCGACGCTGTTGAAGTCGTTTGCCGGAACACCGTCAGCTGCTTCCGAATCATCTGGCGTCTGGTGGCGAGCGGCGGCGATCAGCGGCCTCGGCCAGGGTCTGCCTCGTTATCGAGGCGACCTCGGACGCATGAGTCTTCCGTTGCTGCTCAGCAATCATCCAGAACGACTCGCATCCGCCGCCTCTGGAATGGACGATTTTCTGTCTCAAAGTCAGAAGATTTCGCTTGATCGAAAACGCCCGGCGGCAGATCGAGCCGCGGCCATTGAACTGCTCGCCTGGCGTCCGTTTGCTGACGCGGCTCCGGCCTTTGCGGAATTACTTGAGTCCGATCAGCCGGCAGAAGTACAGACTGCGTGTATCAGTGCGCTGTCAGCCAACGGCTCTGAAGCGGCTGCCAGGATCGTGCTGGATCGCTGGCAGGTACTGGGCCCTGCTCTGCGCGATCCGGCACTGAACCTGCTGTTGCGAAGAGACAGTTCGACAAGACTGGCCCTCGACGCGATGACGGCCGGCACAATGCAGCCGTCTGCTCTAAGCATCGACCATCGCGTGCGCCTGCTGAAACACTCGGACGCAGCGCTGCGAGCGCAGGCGACAAAGTTGTTCGGAGGTGCCGTCTCTTCAAATCGTCTCGCCGTTGCGAAGCAGTATCAGACGGCGCTGTCGCTGAATGCCTCGGCCGAGGAAGGTGCGAAGGTCTTCGAGAAAACCTGCTCCAAATGTCACCGCATCAACGGCAAGGGCCACGAAGTCGGTCCGGACCTCAGCGATGTCCGCAACCGGTCCCACCTCGCGTTGCTCTACGACATTCTTGACCCGAATTCCAAAGTCGAACCGCGATTCTCAGCTTACACGGTGGTCACTATCGACGGAAAACTGTTCAACGGCCTGATCGTTTCGGAATCCGACGAAGCGGTCGTGCTACGCATGGCCGAGGGAAAACAACAAACCATCGGTCGCGGCGAGATCGAAGTCATGCGGGCCAGCACCGTGTCACTGATGCCTGAAGGAGTTGAGAAGGACGTCACTCCACAGAACATGGCCGACCTGCTCGAGTTTCTTAAGAAACCTCAGTGAACAGGCCGCTGCGCTTGATGCGTGACAATGGTCGCAAGGTTCGTCGCTGGCTATTCTTCAAACATGCCCATTAGGCTTTTCTGACTCAACTCACATCGACATCGCATCGAGAGACAACATCGTGAATCACATCATCTGCCAATATCTCGTTTCCAGAACATCCGTCCGCTTCGTATCCACAGTCACGATCGTCGTCATGGCATGTTCGATCGCCAGCGCCGAGCGGGATCCGATTCGACTGACTCATGGGCCGATGCTCGGCAATCCGACGGCCCATACGATGACCGTGTGGGGACGAACTTCGGACGCCGGCGAGTTTCTTGTCATGTACGGCACTGATCCTGAACGGCTCGAACAGATCAGCAAACCAGCTCTGACGAGGATCGAGCGTGACAATACCGGCGTCGCGGTGCTCAAGGGTCTGAAGGGCGACACGCGATACTTCTACCAAATTCAGGTCAACGATCGACCGCACGGACTACCAGGTTCGTTCCTGACGCTGCCGAGTGCCGACGACGCGCGGAATGCCGAGCACAATCCGGATGGTCTGTTCAACTTCCGTTTCCAGATCGGATCGTGCGCGAATCAGAATCCGATTCACGGGATCGGACATCGAACACCAACTTATGAGAATTTGAATCGCGACTGGGCCGAAAAGGTCCACTTTCACATCATGAACGGCGACTGGAGTTACGAAGAACTGCGCGAGTATCCCCCCGAAGCCTGGCGACTGGTGCAGGGCATCAAAGAACTGCCGCAGGTGGTTAAGGTCATGCCAACGGTCGTTGGATGCTGGGAGAACTACAAGCTGTATCTCAGCCGTGGCACGGACCTCGCGAAATGGCACCGCAACGTGCCGAGCTATTTCACGTTCGACGACCATGAACTCGTCAACGATATCTGGGGTTCATCCGAAGCCGGCAAACGACACCGTCGAACGGTCTTTCGCGACATCGGTACCTACGCCTGGTACGACTATCTCGGCTGGGCGAACCCAATGGTTCACAACACGCCAATCCACTACGGCCAGGCAACACTTAAGGGCGGCAGCGATCTGCTGGTTGACTCGAACACTGACTTCACAAAACTGCCGCTCGACGAGATGACGAATCTGCACGTTCACTGGGGCACTCTGGAAGCCGGCACGAACGATCTGAAGTACGACAACGATGACGGTAACCCGAATTCGTACGTGTATGACATCGTCAAAGTTGTCGACAAGCACACACTGAAACTGCACATGCCAGCCAAAGTCGATGACATGGAACTGAGTTATTCAATCGGTCGCCGGAGCTATTCGAAGTTTCGAGTGTCCAACTGCGAATTCTTCCTGCTCGACACTCGCGGCGACCGTGACATGCACGACCTGCGACAGCGCGACAAACCGGGAGTTTCGATGATCGGCAAGCCTCAGCGGGACTGGCTGCTGAAGTCGATGAAAGAAAGCGACGCTGACTTCTTCTTTGTGGTCTCGACCGTCCCGTTCATGATTCCACACAGCGGCGCCGGAGGCTTCGAGTTCGATGAAGCGAATAAAGAAGAAGCCTGGACTGGCTTCTTTGACGAGCGGGAAATGCTGATCGACGAGTGGAGTAAACTCGGCAAGAAAGTGTTCGTCATGACCGGCGACCTGCACAACAGCTTTGCCATCAAAGTGACGGACAACGTCTGGGAATTCTGCTGCGGACCTCACAACAGCGTGAACCACGTTCCGAAATTCGACGAGAGCGATCGTCCCGCCACCGGCAAGTGGAAGTTCGGCCCGCGCGAATGCGACATTCGATGGAGCAGCTATATCCTGCCGGACCTGCCACGCATGGAACGTCTTTACCCGCACTATTGCGTCGTGCAGATCAACAATGTCTTCAACATGCCGAAGAAACTTGGAGACAAACGCTCGGTCGCCTATCGGCATCCACAGATCATCTTTCAGTACTACGACGGTAGAACCGGCGAGCTGGATTATGCCGAAGCCGTATCTGTCGACCGGTAATCAGCGTCAGGGCCAGTTGCCACCGGGCAAAGAATCACAAGTTCCCTCGACTGGTGGGAACCTGCCCTGAAAAACCTTCTGCCACAGGTTTTTGCTACACACCAAAACACAGCACGATCGACTTTTCATATCCGAGGAGAACTCATGAAGCATCTGTGTTCACTCATGTTGTTCGCGTTTCTCGCGAGCGGGTTTGATTCACCGTCCACCCAACTCTTCGGAGCAGAACGTAAGCCGAATGTCGTCTTTATTCTCGCCGACGATCTGGGTTATCGGGAACTCGGCAGCTTCGGACAGAAGTTGATTAAGACGCCGCATCTCGACCGTCTGGCGAAACAGGGTATGCGTCTGACGCAGCACTATTGCGGAAACGCCGTCTGTGCTCCGTCGCGGTGCGCGCTGGCAACAGGGAAGCACCCTGGTCACGCCTGGGTCCGAAACAACCTGTCGACGCCGCCTGAGGGGCAGACACCGATCCCCTCCAGTGAAGTCACCATCTTCGAGCTGATGCAGAAGCAGGGCTACGTGACGGGAGCCTTCGGCAAATGGGGCATGGGTGGTCCGGGTTCCTCGGGCGAACCCCTGCGTCAGGGAGTCAACCGCTTCTTCGGCTACAACTGCCAGGGGCACGCTCACAGCTATTACCCCTCGTACCTCTGGGACAACGACGAACACGTCCTGCTGAAAAATGCCCCTGCGATCCCCGGCCACGCGAGCCTTGCACAAGGAGCCGATCCGGCGGACCCTCGCAGCTACGACGAATTCAAAGGCCAGGACTACGCTCCAGACCGCATCAACGAACAGGCTCTGGAATTCATCCGAGCCAACAAGGACCGTCCGTTCTGTCTGTACTACCCGACGGTCATCCCTCACGTGGCGCTGCACGTGCCCGACGAAGACCTCAAGCCTTATCTTGCTCTGGGATGGAACGATCCTCCCTTCACAAGAACCGGAGGATACGGGTACACGCCGCACTTCACACCACGAGCCGCGTATTCTGCAATGATCTCGCGCATGGACCGTTACGTCGGAAACGTGCTGGCTCTACTGGATGAACTGAAGCTGTCAGACAACACAATCGTCGTCTTCAGCTCCGACAACGGAACGACTCATCTGGAGCAGGAGGTTGACTACACGTTCTTCAAAAGCGTCGGCGAACTTCGCGGGCTGAAGGGGTCGTTGTACGAAGGCGGTGTCCGAGTACCTACGATCGTTCGCTGGCCGGGACACGTATCCGAGGGTTCAACAAACGATCGCATCAGCGGCTTCGAAGACTGGATGCCCACGCTGCTGGAACTGACAGGTGGAGCGGTCAAAGCGCCAACCGGGACAGATGGCATCAGCCTCGCTTCCACACTGCTGGGAAACAAACAGGATCCGCGACCGTTTCTGTATCGCGAGTTCTCTGGTTACGGAGGACAGCAGTCAATACGCGTGGGAGACTGGAAGGCCATTCGTCAAAACATGACGAAAGGCAACCTGAAGATCGAACTTTACGACCTCGACAAAGACATTGGCGAAACAACCGACGTCGCTGACGCACATCCCGAGGTCGTCGAACAGCTCGCTGCACTGATGAAGCGGGAACATGTTCCTTCTGAACTCTTCCCGTTAAGGCCGCTCGATGTTCCGACACCCAAACCCGGAACCAGGAAGAAACAAGCGAATTGAACGACTCAACATTGGAATAGGATGAGCGACAGGCGGCAGTCAGTTGCGTATGTGAAACGCAAGGTTTCCGCCATGAATTCCACTGCTGGAGGCAAACATGAAAACAGGAAGCGTGACTGGCATTCTCGTTGCGGCGACACTCGGACTTCTGCCAGAGCTGCCGCAGTTGTTCGTGGGTCATCCCAACGAATACTCAGCCGGTACGGTACGAGCTGCTGACCCGGCAACGGGTCAGTCGCCTGAGCGCAGATCGTTTCTGCAGTTTGTGAAATCTCAGGCGGATGCTTTAAGAGGTCACGATACCCCGCCAGCTGCACTGACCGAGTGGACGACCCGTAGAACCGAATTGCGCACCAGGCTACTCGATGCATGGGGCGGGTTTCCGGAAGAGCCAGCGCCATTGAATGCAAAAGTTCTTGGAACGCTGCGGCGGGATGCTTACCACGTCGAGAAAGTAACCTTTCAGACTTTGCCCGGCGTCTGGATGACTGCCAACGCTTACGTTCCAGACCAACCCGGTCGATTCCCGGCTGTGCTTTGCGTACATGGTCACTGGAAAGGAGCGAAGCAGGATCCTCACGTTCAAGCTCGATGCATCGGCCTGGCGAAGCTCGGCTTCTTCGTTCTGGCTGTTGATGCGTTCGGAGCGGGCGAACGCGGAATCGGCAAAGCACTCGGCGAGTACCATGGCGAAATGGTCGCGGCCACGCTTTGGCCAATCGGACGCCCGTTGAGCGGTCTGCAGGTTTATGAGAATCAGCGAGCAGTCGACTATCTTCTCACGCGACCGGAAGTTGATGGAGACCGTCTGGGCATCACCGGTGCCAGCGGAGGCGGCAATCAGTCGATGTACGCCGGCGCGTTTGACGAACGTTTCAAGGCCGTCGTGCCGGTGTGCTCGGTCGGAAATTATCAGGCCTATCTGGGCGCTGCCTGCTGCATGTGCGAGGTCGTTCCGGGAGCAATTCAATTCACCGAAGAATGGGGCGTACTCAGCCTGACTGCCCCGCGAGCGCTGATGATCATCAGCGCGACTCGGGATGCTTTTCAGTTCTCAGTGGGAGAAGCTCAGAAGTCGCTGGCTTTCGTCAAGCCCGTGTATCAGCTCTACGATCGCCCGGCCAGCGTTAAACACGCTATCTTCGAATCGGCACACGACTACAACCAGCCCATGCGGGAAGCGATGTACGGCTGGATGACGCTCCATCTGAAGGGTGAGGGAGACGGCACTCCGATCGCAGAACCGGAAATAGAAACGGAAGACCCCGAAACGTTACGCTGTTTTCCGGGTGAGACCCGACCCGCTGACTGGATGACTATCCCTGCGTTCGCCGCGCGTGAAGCTCGCGCACTGCTGGACAAGGTCGACGTACCAGCCAGCAAAACTCAATGGTTGGCGACCGCCACTCGACTTCGTCAAGTCCTCGATCAGAACGTGCTTCACAGTACGGCCCCTCACGCGAATGCTGTTCGAAAAGCTTCAGGCACCGCTGCTCAGCAAAAACTCGTCATTGCGTCTGAATCTGGTGTGGAACTGGAATTGTCGCACACGATTGGCAAGGCGCCCCAACGTGCCGGCACGATCATTGTGCTCAGCCTGGAAGGCGTCGCCACGCCGGACACTGAGAAGCTGGCGGAGGCCGTTCACGAATCAGGTCGCCGTCTGGTGACACTCGGTCTGCGAGCGACCGGCGAGCACGCTTACGCACGAGACAAGGCCGGACGAGCTCCTGACCACAACACTGCCGAATGGTCACTGTGGCTCGGTCGTCCACTGCTGGGACAGTGGGTTCTTGATCTTCGAATGGCTATCACGACATTGAAAGCGAACGGCTACGCCGACGACCATCTGACGGTTATCGGTGTTGGCCCGGCCGGAATTGTCGCACTGTGTGCAGCAGCGCTTGACGAGCGAATTGACGAGACCGTTACAGTTGGAACACTGGCCAGCTTTGTCAGCGACACGCCGTTCAACGGTCAGCGACTCGGAATTCTGGCCAACGGAATTCTCCGTGACGTCGGCGACGTTTCGCATATCGCCGCTCTCGTCGCGCCTCGTAAACTGACAATCATCGGCAGTGTCGATGGGGCGGGAGTTCCGTTGAGCGACGCCGCTCTTGCTACTCAATTCACTCCCGCAAGGCACGTGTATGAGGTGGAACAATCGACGACTCAGTTCTCGGTTTTCCCCACAATTGACGAGAATGACATCGTCGACAAGCTGAACTGAGAAATGTTTCTCTCCTGCTGGATGTCCCTCCTCTCGTTCCCAGACGCTCAGCCGGGAACCTGCTCGAACAAGGATGCAACTATGAGCCGTCCACTGAAGTGTGTTGTCGTTTGTATCGTCTGTGGCATGTCAGTCGGTTGGGAAGTCGAGACTCATTTCACAGTGGCTGCGGATGCTCCCCCAGGCCGTAAAGTAACGGCTCAGGACATGCCCAGAATCCCTCACACCGAACCAGTGGACGCGTTGAAGTCGTTCCGTCTGGCAAATGGTTTTCAGCTCGAAGTCGTCGCGACTGAACCTCTCGTTTCTGATCCGGTTGCTGCTTGTTTCGACGAATTCGGATGCATGTTTGTGGCGGAAATGCACGGATAC
>JAQBWV010000453.1 GCA_027624335.1 Planctomycetota bacterium | reverse complement strand
CGTCAAGGTGTTGCTAGCAGTTCCCATCACGTTGGCACTGTCAGTACCAGTGAACGTACCGTTTGTCACCAGCGTGTACGTCGTCCCACTCGAAACCATGGAGACACTCTCGCTGGCGGTATCGATGTCAATGGTGAGCGTCGTCCCGACCTCACTGAATGCCGACAGCAGCGTTCTGTCTTCCAGTTTCTCAGTAATCGACGGCGCCGCGAACATACCACGCGACTGCGATGACGGTCCGGAAACCAATCGCTGGCGACGGCGAGCCTTTGGGGAGCGACGCGAGCAACGGTGAGCCACAGCGGAAAGCCAATTACGAAACAGCATGAGTCGATCTCCAGATGCCAGTGTTTGAGTGATATTGTTGCTGACGTGAAATCAGAGCAAACCACAGGACTCGTTGTTGAAAAACCAGAAACGTTCAGCACGTGTCAGTGACCGATTGCCCGCTATGCATCGTCACACTTGTCGATCTGCCTGCGCTGGCCTCGTACCCGCCTGGACGGTATCACCGCTACGTCGTCCATTCCATTTCTTACCCACACGTTTATAAAAGTCAGTCCAGATCGTCACTAAGGATCAATACGCCTTTCGCATTTTTCATGCGATTCAGAAACGTTTGACACGAGCTACCGATTTGACACGATCTTCACATTTGATCCACGACGACCAACTTCCACACTGCGTATCAGACGACAGGGGCTGTTCCTGCCGACGGGTGGGAACCAGGGTGGCACAGTCAGAATGGCTGGCTCGCGACGCGACAGGATGAACGCGCCCTCAGTTTGCGATGCTTGCAAAGACGGTCGCGTTCTCGGACGACCGTCGTGTTCTCGATCGAGAGCAACGTGCTGTTCCGGGAACGGTCTTGTGGTCAAGCCACCCGGAATCCGACGCTGGTCGCTGATGGAGAAACATCCTGTGGCTGCGCCACACAGCCATTCTGGCTGTGCCGCCCTGCGTCCTCTGCGATTACCGGCGTGCGTTAGAAACCGTCACGGCTTCTCGCTGTTGTCGCAGGTGCAGACGAGTTTTTCACAGCCAGGACATCCGGTGCCGTACTTCTTCAGAAACGCGTCCTGAAGATCGACTCCAGCAACGTTGGCAATCGTCGCCAGCCAGGCCAGCACGTCGGCAAACTCGAATGCCAGAGCCTCGGATGCCGGTCCGCCAGCGGCCTCGTTCTCGCGCAGCGCCGACGACAGTTCACCGACTTCCTCCATCAGCCACATGAACGTGCCTGGAATGCCGCGAGCTTCGTCTTTGTCTCCATACATTTCCTGTATCAGAGACTGCATTCGTGAGAGACTCAGTTCCTGCTGTGGTCCATCTGGATGGCTCACTCGTCCGACTCCTCCAACTGAATTAAGTGCTGCTCGTCAATCATGGTGACACGGATGCGGAAGCTAACGACTTGCTTGCGTTTCTGGAACACGCGCGTTGTGTTGCGATCTTCGATCTGAGTCCGGTACGCTCGCGTTCTTCTGCGGGAACACACCGAACATCCACCGGATACGACGACAGGAGCAATTGATGAAGCAGGAACAAACAACTCAGGCAGGCAGCGACACTGACCAGAAATCCGACACTGCCGTCGGGCGCCGAACCTTCCTCAGCGCGGCCGCAGGAGCAGCAGCCAGTGCTGTCGCGACTCTTGCCGGATCGGCATCAGCTCGGGACTTCGGGCCAGACGCCCAGCCAGCGGGATATCCCGACCCGGACATCGTCGTCCTGGATGACCGCTTCAAGAAGTACGCTCTGGGCAACACGCCGATTCAGCGGCTGTTTCACAGCAAAGAAATGCTGTGGGCCGAAGGCCCGGCCTGGAACGGTTCCGGCAAGTACCTCGTCTGGAGCGACATCCCCAACAACCTGCAGTACCGCTGGCTGGAAGAGGACGGACACGTCAGCAAGTTCCGGCACCCGTCGAACAACAGCAACGGCAACACGTTCGACTTCCAGGGACGGCAGATTTCCTTTGAGCATGGCACTCGCCGAGTCGCTCGCTACGAGTACGACGGCACTATCACCGTGCTCGCCGACAAGTTCGAAGGCAAGCGTCTGAACGCCCCTAACGATGGGGCCGTCCATCCCAACGGCGACATCTGGTTCACCGATCCTGGCTACGGCAGTCTGATGAACTACGAGGGAAACCGGGCACCGAAAACTGCCGACTGGCCTCGCCCTTACATCAAGGAAGCCATCTATCGGATTGATGCAAAGACCTTGACCGTTCACAAAGTTGCGGACGACATTTTCAAGCCGAACGGACTGTGTTTCTCGCCCGACTATAAAAAGCTCTACGCCGCCGACACCGGTTCTTCTCACTACCCGGAAGCGACGAAAAACATCCGAGTCTGGGACATTGCAGAAGAAAAGACGTTGAAGAATGGGCGTCAGTTTGCGTCGATGGAACTCGAATTGAACGGCAAAGTCGTCGCCGGACAGGCAGATGGCATCCGAGCCGACGAAGACGGCAACATCTGGTCCAGCGCCGGCTGGGTTGGAGCCGGATACGACGGCTGCCACATCTTCGCGGCAGAAGACGGGGCGAGAATCGGCCAGATTCGCCTCCCCGAGATCTGCTCAAACGTCTGTTTCGGTGGCACGAAAAGAAACCGCCTCTTCATGACCGGCAGCCAGTCACTCTACGCGGTCTACACCGAAACCAAAGGCGCTCACATTACTTAAGAGATAGCGATGAAATAACATCGTGGTGGCACCGGGTGACTTACGCTGAAGGCGTTTCACAAGACGGCCTGGGGTAAGCTGTGAAGCGGCGTCACCCCAGGCTGCGAGTAACAGGCAATCGAGCCCTGAAGGGGTTCCACAAGTCGAATCTCATTCAGATCACGGTTTGTACGACCCTTTCAGGGTTGAGTGTTTTCGTCCATAGGTCCTGGGGTGGCGCCGCCTCGCGGCTTACCCTGTTGTTTATACATAAGTCTGCAAGCGGACCATACTGCGGCGAATCCGTTAAATAGTAGCCATCTCG
>JAQBWV010000452.1 GCA_027624335.1 Planctomycetota bacterium | reverse complement strand
ATGCAGTAGTTCGTCTCCACGACGAACTTCTTCTTGAGCCACAGCTTCTTCTGAAAGTTCTCCAGTTGTTCGAGGAACTGGATGATCTTGTGGGCGATCTTGCGGATCACCTTGATCTTGCTGAGGTACTGCTCGACTCGGGGCACGGTGTCGTGTTCGATGTCGTCGAGGTGCATCACCTCGTTCTTGATGTAGAAGTCGAGTTCCCGGCGCAGGAAACCGCCCAAGTCCTTGTGGATGAAGTAGTCGAACGTGTTCCGGGCTGTGTATTGTGTGAGATGCTTCTCCAGCACCGTGCGCTTTGGGTTCGACTTTGTGGGAGCAGGCTTAGACAACTCCCGAGTCCATTCGTCGAACCCCTCGGCCTTTAAGACTCGCTCGATGGCTGCTTGATTTAGAGTGTCCTGCTTCTTCTTTCCATCGTCGGGCTTGTACTCGAAGCGAATAAAGAGTTCGCCGTTCTCTTCGTAGATCGGGTCTTCCTTGCAAATGATGAAGCGCCGTTCCTTGCCTGCCTGTTCTTTCTTGTTGTCCTGCTCGGACGAGGCGGCGACTAGATGGACTCGCACCCGCTTACCGGATGGCATGGTAAAGATGTAGTCACGGAAGTATTCGCTGCTCTTGACGTAATACTGGTCGTGGTTTGCCCAATGCAGTTTGACCTCTTCGCCTTCATACGGAATGGCGTAGACGCCTTCCTTGTACCGCCGCAGTGAGATGAAGTCGCCTTCGTGGTAGTAGCGACTGAGAAAGTTGAACAAGTGGCTGAAGACTTCGTTCTCCAATGCCGTGACATCGACGCTGGAGTCGGCCATCTGAGCCTTTAGTTCTTGAACCTTCGGCGAGTCATCGGGATTCATGCCAGCACCAGTAATCTGGGCAACCAGCTTGTCGAGTTCCTTCTGAATCCCAGCCTTGTCTGCCGACTTGTACTGACCGAAAGCTGCTTTGACCTGCGGCAGCAAATCCTTCTCCAGAAACCGGACGACTTCATCCCGCTTCTGGTTCATGATCCGATAGATGCCGAAGTCCAGATCGGCCTGATCCAGTTGGAACAGTTCCTCAAGGAGCTTCTGAAGTTTCTCAAAGTTCGTGGCCACGTTTATTGGTCTCCGTCATTCTGTCTGGCGTGTGGGTCTGGCTGGCTGGTTGTTGCATAATTTGTGCGAAGCCACTGTTTACGCTCTTCGAGCAACCGATCAATGAAGCTGTCGGCTGTTTGTCGCTCTTCGTCTGTAGTTTCGTGAGAGAGGTTACGCACCGGCCCATTTCGTAGCAGCTTGTCTTCTAAACGACTCTGTAAAGTGAGAATTGCTGCTCGTTCGATCCTCCCAGCAACAAGATGAGTTGGAACGAAAATGCTCAGCATCCTGATGGCAAGGTCTTTCGGAGCAACCAACGAGTTGGCGAATACATCATCCCATAGAATCGAGTGAGTTGAGCCTCGTTTCTCGACATGGAATGTCAGTCGCCTGTTGGGTGACGACCGCCCCGTATCGTTGCTCGTTCCCGTCTTGCCAACGTACACATACTCGTTGAGCAGCAGGCCGTAGACCGCCGCATCTGTTTTCGAGAATCCACCCCGAGCGAGTGTTGAAACGATGTAATCCATGCCTAAACCACCTCCCACTGAATAGTGAAAAGGTGTGTACTGTGTGTCTTCTGTGTCATTCGTCGTTGAAGTCCGTCGATCAGCGAGTCACGCTTCTCGGCGATCTCATCTTCGATCTCGAAGATTTGTTGTCGCTGCTTCCGTTGTTTCTTCTCTAAGTCACGGAGCTTTCTCTGGAGGTCGTTCTGTTCGTCCAATGTGGTTGCCAAACGTGACTGTCGCCGCACGGCCTTAATCTGCGCCTTTGTATCACCCAAATCTTTTTCGGCAGCGACTACCATGTCGTCAGCCCATTTCTCCAACCGCTCTCGTTCTTCATTGAACAGGGCGTTATTGCCTTCCAGCGAATGCGTGATCGTCGCTTCGGCGTGACGGCCTGCCTCCTTCTTCAACCTCTCAGTGAGTTCCGGTGGCAGGTCGCTGGCCTCAGCAACTTGAGCCGTACAATGAAAGAGCTTCTGGCAGGTCTCCTGATCCAGCGACTTCCCATTGCCATCCATCGCTGAGAAGAGCAGGTACTCTTCTCGGTCAAAGGAATCGATGGTGAGATACTGAAGCGTCAGCCAGCCGGACTTTCCCCTGAGAGCTTCAACCACGATGACTCTGGCTGGATAGTTGGTCACATCGAATGTGACCTTCGCCACGGGCGTCTCAGCGTGCTTGCCCTGATCGATGGACCACTCGCCCAGTGGATGCGATAGCCGGTACAGAAAGTCGCCGGTGACGTTGTGATGCTGCTTGGAGATCAGGTGGTACGTTCCGGGCCGACATTCGGCGACAGGCGACTGTTGAAGGTCGAACTTCAAATGGTCATCAGAGAACGTGGCAAGACCGCTCATTACAACTTTTGTAAGGGTCCAGAATTGGCGACCAATCCGGTCGAGGTTTGCACGGGCATCGTCCAAACGCATCTTCAGTCGTGCATGAACGTCCTCGTCGAAATGCTCCATGAGCATTTGCCGGGTCTCATCCATCTTGGACTGGATGGTCTCATCCATTTCGCTCTGAAGCTGCTTGAAGGCGACATCGATCTCATCCACCGTTCGGCACTGCTGGTAGATGGCGAGGATGCGTTTCTCGAAATCGACACCTGACTCGATCTGCCCCAGCACATCATCCGAGGCACCGAAGACACCGTTGAACAGGTTGAACTTCTCTGAGAGAAGCTCATGGACTCGCCGGTCAGCCTCATTGCGTTCATTCAGGAAGTTGATGACAACGACATCGTGCTTTTGACCGTAGCGATGACAACGACCGATACGCTGCTCGATCCGTTGTGGATTCCACGGCAGGTCGTAATTCACGACCAGCGAGCAGAATTGCATGTTGACGCCTTCCGCCGCCGCTTCGGTGGCGATCATGATACTGGCGTCGTTCTGGAAATGCTCG
>JAQBWV010000126.1 GCA_027624335.1 Planctomycetota bacterium | reverse complement strand
TCGGCAAACACGGACCGCTCTCGAACCCGTACGCGTTCGGCTATTTCGAAAACATGAAGCATCACAGCGTGCCTCGTTTTACACACAACTTCGTTATCTACGAAGAAAACGTGCTGCCCGACGAGTATCGCAGCAAACTGTTCGGCATCGAGCCATTGCAGGGGCAGGTCGTGATGAGCGACTTCCAACCGGACCAGTCGTCGTTCCAGACTCGCGACATCAGCCGTGTCGTCAAAACCAGCGACCAATGGTTCCGGCCTGTCGACATCAAAGCCGGACCCGACGGCTGCATTTACATCGCCGACCTCTACGAACAGCGCATCGACCACAGCAGTCACTATGCCGGTCGCATCGACCGCACCAACGGTCGCATCTATCGCCTGCGCCCGAAGGACCTGCCGCAGGCAACTCCATTCGACTACGGAAAACTGACACTGCCGGACCTGCATGCTCAGTTAAATCACCACAGCAAATGGCATCGTCAGGCGGTGCAGCGACTGATTGCTGACCGCGGTGCAGAGGTCCGCCCGGAATCGTTGCTGGAACGGACCATGCGAGCCGGCGGGCAGCACGCTCTGGAACTGCTATGGGCACTGCACGCGTCGGGCGAGCTGAACTCGGACATCGACATCGCCGTCAAACTGCTTGGTCATGCCGATCAGTTTGTGCGAGCGTGGACTGTGCGTCTCTTGTGCGATCATTATCAAGTGCCGCCTGCGATCGCTCGGGCAATGGCGGATCTCGCGGCCAAAGAACCGTACATCGAAGTTCGCAAGCAACTGGCATCTTCAGCGCGACGACTGCCGGCAAAGGACGCGCTGCCGATTCTTCGAAACCTGCTCAACTACGACGAAGATTCGAAGGACATCCACCAGCCGCTGCTTCTGTGGTGGGCGATCGAAGCCAAGGCCACCGACGGAAATCGCGACCTGATTCTGGCCGTCCTGTTTTCTGACAAGGAGTCCTGGCAGAACGCGATCGTCAAAGAACATCTCATCGATCGTCTGATGAAGCGGTACGCGCTGGCGGGTTCGCGCGATGAGCTGATCGCGGCTGCCGAGTTGCTTAATGCTGCTCCGGACAAAGCCAGTACAGAACTGCTATTGAAGGGTTTCGAGGAAGCTTACACAGGACGATCGCTCGCCGGACTGCCGGATCAACTGGTGGCAGCGATTGCGAAATTGGGTGGCGGCTCGACGGCGTTGAAACTCCGACAGGGAGACGCCGCCGCCATTAAGCTGGCGATCAGCGACGTCGAATCCGGCAAAGGCAGTCCTGCCGACCGGTTGCAGTATCTGCAGATCTTCGGCGAAGTTCGCCGTCCGGAATTCATCCCGGTGCTGCTGAAAGTGGTCGACTCGGAAAAGAACGGGCAGCTGGTTTCCGCAGCACTCACAGCGCTGCAGGCGTTCGATGATCAGCGCGTCGGCCAGGCGGTCGTCAGCAGTCTGAGACGCCTCCCCACGGACGCGCGCATCGTGGCCGAAACGCTGCTGGGGAGTCGTTCGGTCTGGGCTGTTGAGCTTCTCAAAGCAGTCGACCGAGGCGACCTGCAACCCGAGGACGTTTCAGAAACGGCTCTGCGTAAAATACTGTTGCACTCAGACCCGCAGATCGCCGAACTTGTTTCGAAGCACTGGGGCAGCGTCGCGGGTGCGACTACCGAGGAAATGCGTGCCGAAGTGGTGCGGCTGATGACGGTCATCGAAGCCGCATCAGGAAACCCCAGGAACGGCAAATTGCTCTACATGCAGAACTGCGGGAAATGTCACACGCTGTTTACTGAAGGCGGAAAAATCGGACCTGACCTGACCGCATTCAAACGCGACAACCTCGAACGAATAATGATCAACGTGGTGAATCCGAGTCTCGAAATCCGCGAGGGCTTTGAAAACTACATTATCGTCACGACAGACGGTCGAGTCGTGAACGGGTTCCTCGCCGACAAAGACAGTCAGGTGGTCGTGCTGCGAGGCGTCGATGGGCAGAACCTGATCTTCCGCCGCGACGAAATCGAAGACATGCGCGCTATCCCACGATCCGTCATGCCCGAAGGCACGGTCAAGGCTCTGACCGAACAGCAGCTGCGGGATCTCTTCGCTTACCTGCGAGCCTCTCAACCAGTCAATTACTGACGGGGAGATCACTTGATTCCGATCAATTCGATTTCGAAGATCAGCGTTGAATTGGGACCGATGTCGCGGCCGGCTCCGCGTTCGCCGTAAGCCAGTTCTGACGGGATAAACAGACGCCACTTGTCGCCGACTTTCATCAGCTGCAGCGCTTCGGTCCAGCCAGCGATCACGCCGCCGACCGGAAAGCTGATGGGCTCGTCCGCCGGGGTCGGAGCTTTGCCTTTGTACGAACCGTCAAACACGTCGCCGTTGATCAGTTGACCTTTGTAATGAGTCGTCACCGTGTCGGCCTTCGTTGGAGTCGCTCCGTTGCCGGCTCGAATTACTTCGTACTGCAGTCCAGTCTTCGTGGTTTTGACTCCTGGCTTTTTGGAGTTGTCCGCGAGAAATTTTCTGCCGGCTTCAACGTTCTTTCCGGCAGCGGCATCAGACTTGGCCTGAATCATCCGCTGCAGTTCGGCGAACGCCGCCGCGAGTTCTTCCTCGTTCAGGATGGAATCTTTGCCGGACAGTGCATCGAAGATGCCTCGTGCGACGGTCGTCGGATCCAGATCGTCAGCGGCCAGCCCCTGCTGCTTGATGCTCCGACCAATGTTCTGGCCGATGCCATAGCTGGCTTTCTGTTTGGCGGACATTTCCGGTCGTGGCGTCTGATCACCTGAGGCTGGTTGCGAAGCCTTCTGCTCATTCTGAGCCTGAGCAACAGTCGATACGAAAAAGGCGATGGCAATCGTTAACGCAAGCGTGTAAATCCGCATGGGGTTCTCCAGAAATCGGCGGGATGTTCAAGGTCGGGGGAGCCGGGCTGGTGCAACAACGTTGCGTTTTAGTTTCCAGCCGCTTCGTGTTTTCAAGTGGCTTCGCCGCCACTGTCGAGAGGTCTGACCAAGTGTGGCTGAGAGCCGGTGGCACAGGACGTGGCACTACCTGGTCAGACCGCGGGAAGACAGGGAGTATGAACTCCCTCTTGTCAGTTATCGAGTCAAGCCGACTCCCATTCGCGGGTACGGCATAGATCGGAAAGATGTTCCCAGGTGTAAAGTCCGGTGTCGTGGCGATCGCTCCAGGTGATTTTCAAAGCGTAGTTGCCGATCAGCTGGGCGGCTTCCAGATCGATCGATTCCGGGATGTCATGAACGTCAACCATTCGTTCGCTGGTGAACTCGTTGACACATCCCGCGCAAGGACAACGGCCTCGCAGATACCGAAATGGAATCTGCGCGGTCAAATCGTCCGGCCATGAGATCTCAAGAACTCGGTCCGCACGGATAGCTCGAAGATTCTTCGGAGACAAACTCATGGAGTACCCAGTCAGTGATCAATCGAGAACGTGATCAGCGTTAAATGAGGTTGGAAGGTTTAGAATGAATCAGCGACATCGCTTCAGCCCGAGTGGACTCGTTCGTTCGCAGCAGGCCGCGCACCGCGCTGGTAATCGTCAGGCTTCCGGGCTTTCTGATTCCCCGAATTGTCATGCACGAATGCGTCGCTTCCAGCACGACAATCACTCCTTTGGCATCCAGTTCGTTGGTCATCAGATCCGCGATCTGATGTGTCATCCGTTCCTGGACCTGAGGCCGCTTGGACACTTCCTCGACGACGCGAGCCAGCTTGCTGAGCCCCGCCACTTTCCCGTTCGGCACGTAGCCAACGTGAGCGACACCCATGAACGGCAACATGTGGTGTTCGCACATGCTGTTAAAGCTGATGTCCCGGACGAGAACCATTTCGTCGTAAGTTTCCTGAAATACTTTCTTCAGATGTCGGCCCGGATCCAGATGCAGCCCGCTGAAGAGTTCGGCATACATTCGTGCGACTCGAGCCGGAGTTTCGAGCAGACCCTCGCGATCGGGGTCCTCGCCGACTGCTGCCAGAATCTCGCGAACCGCCCGCTCGATACGAGGCAGATCGACTTTGCGTTCGGTGACTTCAGACATGAATAACTCTCAGTGTGTTGCGGTTTTCCAGAAGACCCCGTTCGCGGGGTAGGTTAGGAACTGCATCCTGCGCCGTCGAGCGGCAGAAAGTTGTGTGTTGAAAGTTGTGGATTGTCGAATGGCCCGACCGCGTACGATTGGCTGCCGAAGGCACAGGATGTCTTACCTTCAGCTTGCGAGAATCTCTGGGCAGTCCCGTGCAGATTGGGCGCGGATGATGACGCTTCCTGTCGCGCAGCGACTCACGCATTCCTGGCGGGCAACCCACCGTGTTGTCGGCCTCCGCTTGCTGCGCGATCGCGAACCTGGAAGAATGACCGGCCTGTCAACTTCGTCCTTAACCGGAGGAAGACTCGCTGTCGACTGTTCAACCGGAGTTCGCCTGATGATCAGCAAGTCGATTTTCACACGACGGGAAATGCTCATGACTACGGCAGCCACAGCGGCCGGGGCCGCAACACTTCCTGCGAGGGTGACCGCTGCGGATTCTGACGCAGACACCGGCTGGATCGACGCTCACTCACACATCTGGCCGCCAACCGTCGACAAGTATCCGCTGGAGTCTGGCTTGACAGTCGCAGATCTGAAGCCACCCAGCTTTACCGGCGAAGAACTGATGGCGGTTGCTCAGCCGGAAGGCGTGCGACGCGTCGTTCTCATTCAGCACAACGGCTATCACGGTTTCGACAATTCCTACCTGGTTGATGCGTGGAAGCAACACCCGGACCGATATCGAGTCGTCGGGATGGTCGATTCCCGCAAGCCGAACTCCGGAAAGGAAATGCGGAAGCTGCTCAAGACCGGCGTGACTGGCTTCAGAATTACGCCATCTCGACTGGGAGCCGACTGGCTGGACACACCCGGTATGGCCGAAATGTGGAACACCGCTGCCGAGACTGGCCAGGCAATGTGCGGCCTGATCAACCCGTCCGATCTGCCGGGCATCGATGCCATGTGCAAAAAACATCCGGACACGCCTGTCGTGATTGACCACTTCGCCCGCATCGGCGTCGACGGGACAATTCGCAAAACCGACCTCGATAAGCTGTGCGGCCTTGCCCGTCATAGCAAGACACACGTCAAGATTTCCGCGTACTACGCCCTCGGCCAGAAGAAGCCACCTTACGACGACCTGACCCCGATGATCCGCCGACTGTTTGAAGCCTTCGGCCCGCAGCGTTTGATGTGGGCCAGCGACTGTCCTTACCAGCTCAACGACGGAAACACCTACGCCGCATCCATCGCGTTGATTCGAGACCGCATTGATTTCCTGAGCAACGAAGACCGCCAGTGGCTGCTGAGGAAGACAGCCGCAGCTGTCTACTTTGCGGGTTAAGAGCGTGTCAGGAATGACTTTTGGAATTCGGTGAGCGTTGGGACATACGTCATTCCCACCTCGACGACGAATCTTCAGAACGCTCGCTTTCTGAGAGCGATCAGGCCAGGCAGAGACAGTCGCCACTCTCACTGCATTCGGGAAGTTATCTCAGTACTGACTCATGAGCCTCTGTGCTTGCGAGCCATGCAGAATCCAGCGAGGCTCGACACAATACTCAGACACCGGTCATCAGGTTTTGCGGAAACGGATTTCCGCTGCGAATCAGAATCCCACAGAACGATAAACGCACGGGAGTACGCTGGACATGGCTCGAATTCGATACGGACAGATCGGAGTTGGACACGCTCACGCCACCAAGATGGACGTCTATCGAAAGTCAGAAGACTTCGATGTAGTCGGCGTGGTCGAATCCAATCCGGAACTGCGCAAGCGATTCATCGATCATCCGGCGTATCGCGACCTCCAGTGGATGACCGAAGAAGAGCTGCTCAACACGCCTGGCCTGCAGGTTGTCGGAGTGGAAACCGAAGTTCGCGATCTGCTGCCCACCGCTGAAAAATGTATCGCTGCGGGAATGCACGTTCATATCGACAAGCCCGCTGGCGAATCCCTGCCGCTGTTTCGAAGAATTCTGGACGACGCCGCGAAGAAACATCTGGCCGTTCAGATGGGCTATATGTATCGCTTCAGCCCGGCTGTCGTATTCATGCGAGACTGCCTGAAGAAGGGCTGGCTGGGAGAGCCGTTCGAAGTTCACACCGTCATGAGTAAAGTCGTCCCGGCTTCATCCCGCAAAGGACTCGCCGACTACTCAGGTGGGATAATGTTTGAACTGGGCTGCCACATTCTCGACCTTGCGATCGGTGTCCTGGGCAAACCTGAATCTATCCAGACAGTCCGTCAGCACGCTGCGGCCATCGACGATTCACTGCTCGATAACATGCTGGCGACACTCGTTTATCCGCGAGCGATCGCGACCGTCAAATCCAGCGCGATGGAAGTGGAAGGCTTTGCGAGACGACACTTCGTCGTGTGCGGAACCGAAGGGACGCTGCACATCGAACCGCTTGACCGACCGAATGTCCGCGTCGCGTTTTCAACGCCTCGCAGTAAATACAGTAAGGGTTATCAGACCGTCGAATTCGGAAGCTACTCGCGTTATGCCGGCGACGCGGCCGACCTGGCAGGAATCATTCGAGGCGAAAAGGATCCAGAGTTCAGTTACGACCACGACCTTACCGTGCAGGAGACACTGTTGACGGTCTGCGGAATGCCGCTCGAATAGCGCATCTGCTTACATGTTCGTCTTCGAATCCGACGCCGCACCGAGGACCGACTCCAGCGCGGCGTTAATTTCGGAGTCGTGCGTGTGGTCATGCGAGTAAACACGAAAGATCAGAAAACTGACTGGCAGCGTTCGAAACAACTCGTCATCCATCAACTCGACTGGCTCCGGAAAACCGGGCGTCAGCAGGTAATTCTGGCCGCCAGCAGGCAGGCGGGCACTCGGTCGGTGATAGTGCCGAGCCACGTCGAGTCGCAGTGGGATATCCTGTAAAACCGCTGGAAGAGCTGAGCGCAGACGTTTCTCGACAAGTTCCTTCTCCGAGAAAATTGTTGTCTGAGCATTCATGGCCGAATGGAAATTGATGGTCCGCTCGGCTGACATCTTCCACAACGAGTCCCGATGCAGAATGGATTGCCACCTCGATCCCAGCATCGCGAGTTCGGGATCCTTGCTGACCGCCCAGCGCTGAACATCTACCAGAAATGTTGATTCATTGAACTGCCGATACGCGTCGAGATGATCGATCGGGTTTCCCTGAAAGAGATGCTGCATGGTCTCGGCAAAGATGTCTTCCAGGGCGAGATCAAGCGCTCGCACCGTGCGGTGAAAATAGATAGTGCGGAACAGGTTGGCTCGCGTCTCGATAAAATGAACCAGAGCCGACCGCCCTCGAGCGTGAATCGTCAGCCCTGCCGCAGTGAAGAAGCTGTAATGCAGCAATCGTGACAGATCGAACGCCTTTGTATTGTATCCCGACATGTAGGCGTCGCGCAGGACGAAGTCCATGTTGTCGACGGTGTAGATTCCGCTGAACAGAGATCGCAACTTGCGGAGCCAGTCGGGATTTCCATCGCTCTCGTCACCCGACTGTGGACGGCGAATCAACCAGCCGATCTGCCTGGGATCCAGTTCTTCAAGCGGCCCGAGTTTTCCGTTCGGGTTGCGACGGATTCGTCTCAGCAGCTCACCAAGTTCCTGCTCGATGATGACCGCCCCGATGTCTTCGTGCGTCACTCCGAACTGATCAAGATACTGGTCATCAAAGAAGTGCCCGAACGGTCCATGCCCGACGTCGTGCAGCAAAGCCGCCATGCGGACAAGGCTCTCGACGTATGGTCTGGACGGCACGCTCGGGCAGACACTGGCCAGCGATTCGTACCAGTAGTCCATCGCTTTGGAAGCCAGATGCATCGCTCCAAGGACGTGCTGAAACCGCATGTGCTCCGCTGACGGAAAGACCCACCAGGCAGTTTGAAGCTGATGAATATGGCGCAGCCGCTGGACCCAGGGATGATCGATAATCGCCTGCTCGGCCACTTCGCCGGTCGGAAGATCGTCGCTGGAAATAAACGGTATGTAACCGTGAACAGGGTCGTGGCTGAGACTTTCCGAAACAAAATCACGCGGCATGGTTTGCCGTCTCCTGAGTAGAGACAGGAATGTCCTCCGCCTCACACGGACACGGTGCTGTTCTGAAGCCCGATCTGACACGGCGAAGATTTCGGCGAAGTATAGCAAGCCAAAGTAACCTCGCATTGCTCCGACGCCGGGTTTGTACGTTTGGCGGATCCGGCTTCGTCCACCAGGATGCCGTTTTCATCGCTGTCGAATTCGTTATTCAAAGAGCAGCCAGTATGGCCCCCGAACGAAACACTCATCCTGACTCAGCTGGTTCGAGTATTCCTGGAACGGCGCGTCTGCGACCGTTCCTGGACCAGCTTTCGACGATCTCCGGACCATCGTTTGTCATCGGGCTGATCTGCACCGTGCTGCAACACGGAATTGCCAGTAAAACGGTGCTGTGGGAATTCGGTATGTTTTCCTGCCTGGCGATGCTGATCCTTACGACAGTGGCTGCCCTCCGCGTCTACCTGCACGCTGATCGCCGATTGTGCTTCTTTGAAAATCGGCGAGTATTCATCTTCGCGGCGGTGTGGCTATCAGGGGCCGCCCTGCTACTGGTCTTCGGCCCCGTGATCCCCGTGTGGTATTCCAGCAGTCGAGGAGCCGCCCTGGTCGCCTGGTCCGAGCTGTTTCTGCTGCTGCTCGGTCTGGCTCGGCTCCTGACCTTTGTCAGCAACACAACCAGTCGCAGTAATCCCGCGATGCTGTTCGTCGTGTCATTTCTTGGACTGATTGTTGTCGGGACAGTGCTGCTGCTGCTGCCGGGCAGCGTTACCTCGAAAGCAGACGGCGTCGGCCTGTTTGATCGTGGTCGGATTGCTCTGTTCACCGCAACCAGCGCTTCATGTGTCACCGGGCTGGTCGTTGTACCAACGGGAGGACCTGACGCCTGGTGGAGCCGTTTCGGGCAGGTCGTCATCATGCTCCTGTTTCAGGTGGGCGGCCTGGGCATGATGAGCCTGAGCGCGACATTTGCCCTGCTCCTGGGAAATCGGCTGACCATTCGCGAAAGCGCCGCCGTAACGGAAGTGTCAGAGGCGTCGACAATCCGCGACGTGCGACAACTGCTGATCGCGATTCTCGGTTTCACGCTGGCTGCTGAAGCGATCGGTGCCGTCCTGTTGTCGACACTCTGGAGTCACCTGCCGCTGGCCGATCGCGCGTTCTACGGGACTTTTCACGCCATTAGCGCGTTCTGCAATGCTGGTTTCTCACTGACGGGGCAAAGCTTTCTGGGGCTCGGCACCCGGTGGCAGATCTGGGGAGTTGCGTGTGGCCTGATCATTATGGGGAGTCTCGGCTTCGGAACGCTCAGATCACTCGGCAATGCCGTCCAGATTTCGTGGCGGCAGTTGCGCGAGCCGTCTTCACTGTTTCGTCATCGTCGACTGTGGGAACAAATGCCGCTGTCTCCACGTTTGATTCTGACCACAACAGCGATCCTGTTGCTGGGCGGAGCCTTCGGTTACTGGATGCTGGAATCCGTCGGAGTCCGCGCCGACGATCCATTCGGAAAACGTATCGCCGACGCGTGGTTTCAGTCGGTCACACTCAGGACTGCTGGCTTCAACACTGTCGATCACAAAGCACTTGAGCCCGCCACCAAACTGTTTTCCATCGCTCTGATGTTTATCGGAGCCTCACCGGGTTCAACCGGTGGCGGGATCAAGACGGTCACAATCGCGATCATTGTCCTCGCGCTCATCTCAATTCTGCGAGGGCGTGACCATGTCGAATGTCATGGTCGAATGATTCCGGACGGTCAGGTTCGATACGCGATCGTGATCATATCCATGGGACTTGGAGCAGCGATGACCTCAACTCTGTTGCTAACCATCTTCGAAGCAGATGCGTTTCCGTTTCTGGACATTCTCTACGAAGCGACCAGCGCCTTTGCGACCGTTGGAGTTTCGACCGGAATCACTGGCGACCTGACTCCACCGTCGCAACTCGTGATCGTCGCCACCATGTTCATTGGCCGCGTCGGACCACTGACGCTGCTGCTGGCGCTGGCCGGCAAGAGCCAGACCAGCCAATACCAGTATCCAGCGGAACGGGTAACGCTGGGCTGAGAAAACGTCGAGGTTGCAGTCACTGCTGGTTGGCGCAACTGTTGTTCCGCGATGCCTTCCTGCCTGGGTACCGGAAAGGCTGACAAATTGCGTGTGCCAGTGCTTAAGCAGCCAGTTCTATGCTGTTCGCCTGGCACTGGCAGAGCCAGTGGCACACGCAACGAGATTTCACGATGGTCAGCATACGTTGCTGAACAGGCATCTTGGCATGTCAGAAGTCGCTCTTTCTGACGCCTCGCTCACTGAGAGTTTACCGGGACGCAGCAACCAGGCCCTCAGGTTCAACCGCGATCTTCGCCGCCAGCTTCTTATCGACACACCGCTCAAGTCGAGTGCCGACGATGGGATCCAGCAGGAAGAAAGTCTTGTGCTGAGCAGGGAAGCGGTCGCCTGGCACGCCAGCGAACTTCTTCGCTTCCTGAGATTTCAGAACGGAGTCGGACATCGCGTGTTTAATGCCGTTCCAGTAGGCGAGATCCAGTCCAAGCTCGCAACCGTGTGAGAACTCTGACAGCGATCGCTGCGCCCACTCATCCTTGATGTCAGGATCCTCACGGCCGAACATGCCTGCCAGCAATGCGTAGACCTGCGCTGCGGTAAATGACCTCGCTCGACTATCCCCGCTGTCTTCGATCAGTTTAATAAGCAGTTGCTCGTCAAAGTCGTAAATCGGTTTTCCCTTTTCTCGCTGTTGCCACAGCATCGGATAAGCTCGAACGAGAATCAGATTCGCGATCGACGTGTCGCCACCCATGCGGCGCACTCGTTCCAGAACGTCGACCGCGTCCTGGTACTGCCCGCACGCGGAAAGACTGTATCCAAGGTCCGTCAACACTTGTCGAGTCTCAAGACCTCCGTCAATCGCAGTTCTGAAGGCTGTAACAGCCATCTTGTGATTGTTCGTTCCGGCATAACACAGCCCGTGAAGTGCGGCCTTTTCAGGTGTGCCATCATTATGAATCTGTAGAGCCGTCCGTTCAGCAGCCTCGACATTTCCCAGCTTGAAGCTGGATCGGATATAGCCGAGGACCGCGCCTTCGTGTCCAGGGTCAAACCGGATTGCCGCCAGGAAGAACTTCTCGGCAGCATGATAGTCGGCGTCCTCGAAAGCGTCGTATCCATTGGCAAGGATTCCGTGGAGCTTCTCTTCAGGAGTCAATACTTGTGGGGTCGCTGGAACAACTACAAGCGATGCGGACGCCAGGTCCGTGGAATCCTGCCCTCGTTCAAATGGAAGTGAACCCACCGCCGCCAGAAGAACCACGACCGCTGCAACCGTCGTGAATGTCGATAGACGGGCACGTGGTCGAACGGTCTCGTCCGTGCCCTGACCGACCCGCTCCAGTCTCGCGATCAACTCGCCAGCGGTTTGCGGACGTGCTCCAGTTTCGTAGCTCAAACATTCCAGGATCAGTTCGTCGAATTCCGGGGAGACCTGCGGATTCGTTTCCCGGATCGATTTCGGCTGGCGTTGTCGCCGTTCCAGCAGCATCTGGACGCCATCATCGGCAGGCGGTGCTGCTCCGAATGGAAGATCACCAGTCAATAGCTCATAAATCGTTGCGGCAAGTCCGTAAATATCCGTGTGCGGACCGATAGTGCTGAAGCCTTCGCCAGCGAATGCCCGAATCTGCTCGGGAGCCATATAGGGCAACGTACCGCCGACGTTAGCCGGGCTGGCAACTGCGTTTCGTCGGAATGCCACATTGAAGTCGACCAGCGTCGGCTTACCCTCTGCTGTGACAAGGACGTTGGTGGGTTTCAAGTCGCAATGCACAATGTTCTGAGCGTGCGACGCAGCCAGAGCCTCGGCCAGGTTGCTCATCAGGCTACGTGCCCAGCTCGCAAAGCTTGCACCGGCCCACGCGGGTGTCGCACTGTCGATACTGTTTCTCGAACGCACTTCGTCCCAGACGACGTCGGCAGAAAGCGGGCGGTATCCTCGTACCGCTGATCGTCTAATGACGTCGTTCAACGTCGAGCGGCTTGTCAGTGGCATGCAGATAACGGTCAGGCCACTTTCAGGTACCTGCCGCACGTAGTGGACAGCTCCAATTCCGCTATGAGTCAGCGTGGCCAGTGTCCGGGCTTCGTGAGTATCCTGCCGACAGATTTTGACGGCGACCTTTCGGTTCTCGTAACCGAGTTCGCGAGCAACAAACACTCGTGAGAACCCCCCGCGGCCAAGCGGTTCCACAAGCAGGAAACCAGCAATCTGGTCACCAACCGCGGGCCAGTTCATCGTGTCGTCTCTGGGCGACAGAACGCTCTGGAACCAACCGCTCATCTCCTTCAGCGCTTTTTCGAAGACGAGCGAATCCAGCAACTGCGAACGGATCTCCGGAAATCGTTCGGCAAAGTCTGAAGCCGAAATGTCTTCGCCTTCTTCGCGGCGATCGTTGAACTCTTCGATGGCAAGTTCGACCAGCGCGCGGGGCGAATTCCGGAGCTCTGGGAAATCTGCAACGGCGCGTTCGACACGGACAGGCTGACCTTCAGGCCATTCCCAGATCACCTTGCTGATCAGGCTTCGTTCTTCAGCCCGCATCGTCTGAGCACAATTCCGCTTGTCGGTTGAAGCGGCTTCGGTACGTCGAAATCGTTGGAGAAAACTGATCATCTGGTGTCGCCTTCACTGTTGCCATCGTCTTCCGGTTTCCTGAACCTGAACCGCGACCGACCGACATCATACGTAGAGTTTCTTTTGAAGATATCGCGGCACTGCTGGATTACTCGGCGAATCCCTCGTCCACTTCGATCGGTCTGCTCAGCGATCTCGTCGCTGGTATGACCTTGGCGATGCAGTTCCAGAATCGTACGTTTTTCGGTTGATAGCTCCTTTGTCCGAACTTCCCATTCGTCGTCAAAAGCGGCGATCTGGCTGGGGGTGAGTGAGCCAGCTATCAGGGAGTTTTCGCCAGGAGATTCCGACTCTGGAAGATCGCACTCGCGGTAAATGTCGTTGCACTGCGCTCTGAATTTTCGGTCACGATCAATCAGCTTGTTCCCGGCAACCCTGGCCAGATAACGCATCAGATGTTCCGGCGTCTGAATACGTGCCACCCGTTCCACATCCGAGAAAACCGATCCCCAGACCGACTGCATGCAATCTTCAGTTTCATAGAGGACTCGCATTTTCCGCGTGCGAAAGCGCCTGCGGATGGCGCGAGTGACATGCTCGCCGTATTGATCGACAACTTCCTCGGCCGCTGCGACGTCGCCGTCACCCAGCCGTTTCATGAGAAGTTTGAAATCGTCCAACCCGTCAATCATGCGGAGCTTCCTGCGATCAGGGACATCAGGCGACAGCCCGTCGATTATCAGTCATTAAGGCTCAAATGTTCAACCCCGCGTGCGAACAACAAACGCATTGGATTCGGTTTCGGTCGTGTCGTTCATTCCAATCACATGAAAGCATACCCGACCGAATAGAACGGTCAGCACAAGAAGAACCCCGGCGCTGACCATCCAGGTCGGCACCGGGGTTCCGGGGGCATCTCGTCTCAGATCCTGTTGATCAGAAGGAATTCAACAGGTCGAAAATCGCCGTATTCAACACGAAAGCGTTGTCAATTTCGGCAGAGTCATCGAACGTGTCACCAGGATCCGAAGTGTCGTCGCCAGTTCCCGCAAGAGCTGTCTCTCCAACAAGAACGTCCGAATTCGATCCCTGACCGTTGATGTCGTCAGCTCCGGTGCCACCGATAACCGTGTCCGTACCTGAACCGCCGATTAATCTGTCGTTGTCAGCACCGCCGATCAGCACATCGTTGTGGGCCTGACCGTTGAGGAAGTCTATGCCATTTCCGCCATCAATGGTGTCGTTGTGGTCTCCCCCCTCAAGCGAGTCATTTCCGTCTCCACCCTTAATCACGTCATACCCGCGACCGCCCTGCACGGTGTCGTCATTGGCACCACCGTCGATCGAGTCATTGTCTCGTCCGCCATCAATGTCGTCGTTGCCTTCGTCGCCATACAGCAGGTCATTGCCGTCATCGCCGAGAATCAGGTCATCACCCTCGTTGCCACGGATCGTATCGTTCCCAGTTCCACCTTCGAGTGTGTCGGCCTCAGAACCGCCTTGCAGAGAATCGTCCCCTGTGCCGCCATCGACGTAATCGAGTCCGGCGTTGCCGTTGATAACGTCAGCCCCGTCCCCGCCTGTCAACGTGTCGTCGCCGAGTCCGCCTTCGATCAAGTCATCGCCGGCCCCCGCATTCAGATTGTCCGGTCCGGCACCGCCCTTCAGCGTGTCGTTACCGGAACCAGAGACCACAATGAAATTCTTGCTCGGATCGAGATTCAGAGAAGCATCCAGTGTGTTATTACCGGTGCCAAAGTTGATGACGAACGCTGCGGCGCCGTCACTCCCGGACAGATCCCCGGTTGTGGTGAGCGAATCGTTGCCGTCCAGCGTGTTGAGTTGAATCGTCTCCGTTCGCTTGAAGTTAATTCCGAAGGTGGGATCAGACAGAATCCGCAACTCATTAAAGAAGTCCAGTCGCGACAGTGTGTAGACGTCGTCACCTGAGGTTCCAACCAGCAGAATCGTGTCGAACGACGAACCCTGTCCGTCGAGGTTGTCAATTCCCTGACCGCCAATCAGAATGTCCTGTCCGGCTCCACCGAAGGCGGTATCGTCGTCGGCTCCACCGTCGAGGTAGTCATCGCCAAGCATGCCGTTGAGGTTGTCGACGCCGGCTTCACCACGAAGTATGTCCTGGCCAGAACCACCAACCAGTGTGTCATCGTCGTCGTCGCCGCTGATCGTGTCGTTTCCAGCGTCGCCCTGCAGCAGGTCATTACCTGAACCGCCATCGATTGAGTCAGCACCTGACCCGCCACGCACGGTGTCCGAATCGTCTCCGCCGTCGATGACGTCGCTGTCCGCCCCCCCGTCGAGACTGTCTTCCCCAACGCCACCCGTCAGAGTGTCATCACCGGCGTTGCCGGCCAGCGTGTCGTTGGCAGTACCTCCATCCATGACGTCCGCACCACTTCCGCCCAGCAACGAGTCGTTTCCGGCGTTGCCGAAAATAACGTCGTTGCCTGAGCCACCGTTGATGAAGTCGTTGCCAAAGCCGCCTTTCAGCGTGTCATCACCGCCAGCTCCGTCAATCGTGACATTCCCCAGCGTGTAAGTACTTGCGTCGATAATCGAACTCAGATCACCACCGGTGAGGATGAATTCTTCGACCGTCGAAATCACATCGCTCAGTCCACCAACTACCAGACCGGAATCTGTCAACGTAATGTTCTCAGCACCAACGGCAACTTCAGCAACCTGATCGGTCCCGTCTCCGCCGACAAGGTTGTCCAATCCACTCCCGCCAGCCAGCGTGTCGTTGTCGGCTCCACCATCGACAATGTCATTGCCATTGCCACCAGACAGGCTGTCCGCTCCGCTCTCACCAAGAATCGAGTCGTTGTCGTCTCCACCGTCGATCGTGTCGTTACCTGTTCCGCCTTCAAGCGTATCCATACCGCCTTCGCCGAAGATGATGTCGCCACCGTCCTGACCAAGAATCGAATCGTTGTCGGCTCCGCCAAACAGACTGTCGTTGCCGGCACCACCATCGATCACGTCGCCGCCAGCTTCGCCAAGAATCGTGTCGTCATCGGCTCCGCCAGACAGCAGATCGTTTCCAGCTCCACCCTGGATAGAATCATCTCCCGCTTCGCCATCAATTGTGTCGATGCCGGCTCCGCCAATCAGAATGTCTTCACCGTCTCCGCCCATGATCGACACGGCAATATTGGTGGTGCTGGCATTGATATTGTCGTCACCACCTTCACCGTCGATCGTGAATGCGGCAGAGAACCCGACATCGAGTGCCCCGATCGTCACGGTGTTGTTGCCGTTTCCAGCGTTCAGCAGCAACGTGGTCGTGGGATTTGCAAACGTGACACTTTCAAAAGCATTCGTTCCGCCATCGTCGATGATCGTCAGCCCGCCAGTGTCAGAAACACTGATCGAGTGGTTACCCGGATTGGCCGTTGAATCAATGGCAAACGTTCGGCTGACCGCAGCGACTGTATCCAGCACCGGCTCAAGCTCTGCATAGGTAATCGTTCGCATCAAAGTACCGTCGTTGATGTCAATATCGCCCGAGTCCACTCCGGTTGAGGTGTAAACGACGCTGGTGAAAGTGAATGCCGCTGGAGGATTATTGAGATTGCTGTCAACGATCTCCAGCGAGTCGCCGGATGTCTGGTTGCCGCCAACGATGCTTAAGCCGCCAATCGGAATCGGATTACCATTATCGAAGTCGACGATAAACCGATCATTCGCATTTCCGGGATCTCCATTGACTGTTAACAATCCGGCGGACAGCAAATATGGGCTAAGCGGTGCGTAGTTCAAAGGGCCGAAAGCATCGGTCGGGTCGTCTCGAAGGACTTCGCCCATCGTTGCATCACTTGCCAACACACGGATAATCCACACGGTCGGTGGGAGTTCATCATCTTCAATGCTCCCCATGCCGGCTGCCCCGAGTGCGTCTGCAACCGCGACGTCGACTCCCATGATCTTCTGCGTCGTCGTTCCCGGCACGTACTCCAGAGTAAACGTCTCGAACGTGCCAGCACCACCCTCAAAAACCGTGTCATTAATGATCGTGATGTCCTGCGTTACGGACATCATCCCGGCGGGAATTACGACTGGAGTTGAGGGCAGAGCCGTGAAGTCGGAACCACCGGTTGCTGTCCCGTTAACTGTGCGAACGTTGACGGTTATGTCGTACGCATTGAGCTGCGTCAGCCCGACGGTAAAGGTGGCGGGGCCCATCGATTCCTCAACCGAATCGCCGATGATATCAGCGAACTGGACGTCGTCGTTTGCAATCGTGCCAACGGCCTGACTGTCAGGAAGCAGAACCGAACCGCTCACAATACTCAGATCCACCAGGAACGTTTCAAACGCTTCAACGTCGGTGTCACCGTTGATGGTGACGGTGAACGACTTCGTGGTGTCTCCGGCAGCAAATACCAGCGTGCCGCTCTCGGCCAGGTAGTCTACAACCTCGTCCGCAGTCCCACCCGCAACCGTCGCGTAGCCAAGGTGGATTACCTCACTGGTCGCGTTTGAAAGAACCACCGTGAACGTCGCCGTGGACATTCCCGAGTTCCCCTCAACAACGCTGACATCGGCGAAAGTCACAATCGCGTCGTCATTCAGGATCGTGCCCACGCCGCGATCGTTCACCAGGACAGCGTTTACCGGATTGAAGAGTTGAACAAAGAACTGTTCGTTGCCTTCGGTTGTTGTGTCCCCATTGACTTCGACCGTGATCGTTTTCGAAAGCTCGCCCGGTGCAAACACCAGCGTGCCGGGTGTCGCGATGAAATCTCCACCCTGCTGAGCGGTGTCCTGAATCGTTCCGTACGAGATTGACACGGGATCGGCGGAAACAGCCTCCAGCAGAACCGTAAAGACGAAGAACGTCGAGTTTGCCGACCCTTCATTCATCGTGACACTATTGATCGACAGGTTATTGACCTGCACCTCAAACGCACCAATATCGGCAGTCGTGTCTGTTGGACGCCTGCCTCCTCGCTGGTCAAGGGGCTCACCACCGGAGTTGTTACCGGCATCAATCGCCGGGCTGCCAATCAGAAGTTTGTGTGTCTGAGTTGGTCCGCCATTGCTGGCCAGTGGACCGAAGACTGGGTCGATCGGACTCTGCGTTGTGCCGACCAGGTTTCCATTTGCTCCGTTGACCAGTCCGGTAGAAGTACCCGCGTCACCGATGACATTACTTCGCACAGAAACAAACGCTCCCTGCACGTCGTTATTCGAACTCGCAGCAGAATTGCTGGCGACGATTGAATTCGTCAGCGAGGCTGTGCTGCCGGTCGAATTGAAAATGCCACCGGCTGTGAGATCGCTGCTGTTCAGGACAATCGTCGAATTCACCACGATCAACGACCCTGCACTCAAAGCGTCCGGGCCAATATTGAAGACTGCTCCACCCTCGCCGCCAGCCCGGTTGCCAGAGATCGTCGAATTCAGCAAAGTGATCTGGTCAGAATTAAAGATCGCACCGCCACGCGCACCGGCTTCATTGTTCGACAGCGTAGACGCCGTAATCGCAATATTAGATGGGATAGAGGTTGTAGTCCCCTCGTTGAAAATGGCACCCCCACGAACTTCCGCACGGTTACCGTCAAAGGTCGATCGATCAATCGTTACGGTTTCTGTGTTGTACAGACCACCGCCTCGGACTCCTGCTGTATTGTTGCTCACCGAACTGAGCACCACGCTGAGCGTGTCATTGTTGTAGACACCGCCGCCGTTGAGTATCGCCGTGTTTCCGGTCACCTTCGTATTCAGCAGCGTTACCAGCGAAGTGGCGACGACAGTCACTGACACACCTGCCAGATGTGCGGCGATGGGTGTGCCATTAACTCCTCTGGCAACGGTGAACTGGTTACCGGAAATCGCAATTACCTGCAATTGCTCACCTTCGATATCGATGATGAATCCGGCTTGACGAGGAAAGACAGAAGCGTCAGTCACGGTGACGGTCGTTGCCGTAGCGAGGCCGAGTATGCTGTTTGCCAGCTCGTCGACGACGATGTCGTTATAGATGCCGCCACCAAGAATCGCGGTGCTACCGGAAATTGTGACGTTCTCAGTCGTCAGGTTACCCTGATTCAGAATCGCACCACCGAAGTCGGCACTGCCATTGATCACCGTGATTCCCTTGAGATTCAGCGACGCTCCTGCGATCACGTGAAACGCTCGATCGAGACCGGAAGCGTCAATGATCGTACTGCCTTCACCGGCACCAATAATCGTAAGTGCTTCCGTGATGTCCAGGTCGCCGGTTGCAGCACCGTTTTCGTCCCGACCCGCAATCGTGAGGCGATACGTTCCCGGAAGCAGCACGATTGTGTCAGCGCCTGCCAGTGCATTTGCTTCCATGACCGCTGCACGAAGCGTGCTGTTACCGTCTTCGTCAGCACTGGACCGCTCGCCCGGATTAACGTCGATCGTGTCCAGAAAGCTGTTCACCGTGAGCCCGGACTCGAACGCTCCGACGTCCACCGTAACAGTGCCGTCACCATCTCCGTCAAACTTCCGGTCAAAGCCA
>JAQBWV010000451.1 GCA_027624335.1 Planctomycetota bacterium | reverse complement strand
GGCTCAAGCCACCCGGATTCCATTCCGGCCGACACGATCCGACCCAACGACAGCAGTCGCAATCAGGCCGCTGCGACTTCAGTTGGCGAATCAGACGCCGCGCACGTCACTCACGACCGGTATGTCAGCACGACACCGATGGCGGGTGGGCAGAAGACGTACTCCGGTCGGTTGCTGTGTCGACTGACGACCGAAACGGAAATGGTCATTGGCGGAATGCAGCGGCAAGTCTCGGCAAATGAGCCCACGGAGATCACTCCCTTCGAGTTTCCGGTGTCTGGAGACGAATCTGGAAAACCAGCGATTCCGGCGACATCCCTGAAGGGGCTGATCTCTTCCCTCGCAGAAGCGGCCAGTAATTCAGCCGCCAGAATCCTGCACAACACCTGGCTTTCACGGCGAGCACTGATTGGCAGCGAGGCATTGCCGGCCATCGGGATCATCGTTCGGCGACTGTTGCCGTCCGGTCCGGATGATGGTGACAAGCCCCCGGTCGAGACACTTCGCGTGGTGCCGCTCACGGTGCCACCACTCCAGCACGACCATAGGAACGCCGGCTGGTTTCCGATACCAGCGGAATACACCCCTGCGAAATTCAAGGTATATGTGAATGAGTACCAGGAGGGCGGTGTTCGACGAAACATTCTCACACAGCCACCCGTTTCGCACTCAGCGGACCACGTGGGGGAAATCTGGTATCTGCGTCTGCCGGATGGTCAGGTTTTTGACTACAACGCCGACCTCAACGCCATCGGGATTATGCCAGACACGCACCTGTTGCATGTCAAAACCAATCAGCAAGGCCAGCCGCAGTTTATTCTCGGTCGTCATCCCGTCCCCAACGAAGTCCCGATTGCCCGTTCTGACTGGGCAGCTCTGCCCGAGGCAGAGCGAAAGACCTACACAGCCGGCATTCTTCGGGTCCTGGGGAAAGTCGGGCGGGACGACATTCCCGGCGGCAAGAAGCACGAGATTTTCATTCCGCTGCCTGACGCCATTAACAACGCGGACGATCACGCCGCAGCCCTGGTCGACTTCGTGGAAGGCGGTGATTTGAAGGGCACGTTCGATGCTGAGTTCGCGATCCGTTGTTTCACCGAACTCGCCGCCGATCGCAGCGAGCATGCCGACGGTTATCCGTACGAACTGAAAGGGCAGCTGCGCACCGGAAAGGATAATACGATCGTTCCTCGGGCGGGTGACCTGGTCTGTTTTAAACTCGGCGGTGCAGGCGCTGACAGCGTTAAGGAGCTGTCCATCTCGGCAGTCTGGCGACGGGAATCCAGCAAGGTGCATCAGTACTTTTCGGCCGTGGATGACGAACTGCTGCCGTTCAATGATCAGCGCCAGCAGTTGACGCTGGCCGAGCAGATGTTTGGAGTCGTCGAGACACTGCAAACCGGTTCAGGTCGTGCGGCGGCGGCTCTGGCCGGACGCATCCGGTTTTCGGCCGGCACGCTGCAGTCAGGTTGCGACGCGCCCTACCTGATGGAGAACGGTCCCGACGGACCGCGGCGACGTCAGGTCCTGTTGCGGGAACTGTCCTCTCCCAAACCGCCGTGCCCGTCCCTGTACTTTCGTCCGAAGACAGGCAAAGGAGCGCACATCGGCAAGCAGTTGGTCCATCCCGAACAGCATGTTCCGCAGGGCCGCAAGGTGTATCTGCATGGCAGCCTGAAACGAAACGAGCCGTGGCGATCAGAAGATGAGGACCCCGGCTCGCTGAAACGGAAGAACCGGACACCGCTGGTGGGCCGTGGGGTCTCGTTCTGGTTTCACATCGACTTCGACAATCTCAGCGAAACCGAACTGGGTCTGCTCTGCTACGCGTTGCGGCCGACCGACCCGTTTCGACACAAGCTGGGGCTGGGAAAACCGATTGGCCTGGGGACCGTCAGAATCGATCCGCAGGGCCTGTTCCTTGTCGATCGTCAGCAGCGATATCTGACCGATGACCTTTTTTCCGACCGGAGATATCACACGGTTTCCGCTTCAACAGAAAACTGGTGGTCGGACAATGCCGCCGAGGATCTGCCGCAATTTCTGTACGAACGGGAACGAAACGCGGCGGCAATGGCCGCTGCCGGGCAAAGCGGTGACGCAAGCGAGGCCATCAGCACGTCGTCGCTGCGCGACCGGTATCGCGAAATCGCGAATCAGACATTGAAGAAAGTCATTACCGCCATCGAGCGGGTAGGTGATCCGCAGAATTCGGCGAATCTGCCGGTGCACTATCCGCAACTCGACACAAACAGTCTGCCCCAGGGTGGCAACGTCGAACTGGCACTGGAACGAGAGCTGTATCGGTGGTTCGTTGAAAATGAGAATCAGCACCGGAACAGCAATCAGCGTGAGTTCCTGAAGCCACTGGATGAAGGGTCGGTCGACACACCATTGCCGCATTTGACACGGCTGAGCGTGACGCACCGTCCGCCCCGATAGGACGACGATAGACAGCGACGATGGACAGCCAGGAAATCGACACCTGGAAGCACGTTAGACCGACTTGATCCATCAGAGAAGTTGGACGTTGTGGAGTGCTGCATTGGCCATACGGGTCTGTTGCGGCTTTGGACCGCACGTGCCCGGCTGCTGCAACACCGAGACAAACGAAGCGACAGGACCTGGTTGGGTTCGGCTTCGCAGGATCACGGGGAGCCTGGGGATGAGAGCCAGCCGAAAAGAATGTAAGCGTCTCAAAAACAGGCCCCCGGCAATTTTTGCCGCGTGTCCGACGTTGGCTGGGCGAAGCTTTGCGCGGTCTGAAAAAGGTCGTTTTTCGTATCTTCAATCCTTGTCATCAGATACGCGAACTGGCACAATTCCCGGTGGTGATCCGCGGTGATCATGTGGGGCCCTCCGGGGCCCATTGCGACGAACCCTTTCCTCAGGGAGAACGTCGTACAGGTCTGGCCTGGCCGTGGCCATCGCGTTGTATCGTTCCAGTAGTGTACTCATGAGAAATCTCCTTAGTGGTGATTCCCGGAGTCCGCCGGGTCGGTTTGAGGTGA
>JAQBWV010000125.1 GCA_027624335.1 Planctomycetota bacterium | reverse complement strand
TCACCCGGATTGACGTATTCACCTGGATTGTCGTCGCTGACATTCAGAGCAACAACAAGATAGCGCGAGGCGATCCGCTGATCTTTGAGGCGATGACGTTGACCTTCAATTCTGTTCTCCACTGGCAGCGACACGATCACCGATCGAACCGTCAGACTTCTGGTCACGAGAGCGGTACTGGCCACAATCGCGGTCATCGCCAACACGGTCACGACGAGCCGAGTCCCAGGACGGCGGGTCCGAATCGAGCACGACATGGCTGAGTTGCTCCAGATTGGGCGTTGTTGGAAATTCGATACCGTCTAATGACTCTGGAGACACTTCGCACCACGGCCACCGGGAGCAGCCAGCCGATGTTCAGTGCCACACAATGGCTGCGAGTCGGCAGTTTCCAATACTCGATATCGTGGCTGCCGTCGCGGCATGGCCGTCAGGCTGCCGACAATCCCACTCTTCAACGTTTTCGCTTATTCTTCCAGACCAGTGGACAGACATCTCTCGCTCGCCTGAACGCGATGAAGCTTCGCCAGTAACATCACATTCAGGGCGGCGACAGGTATAACGAACGCACTCCTGACGCAGCAGTTCCCCTCACCGCCGCTGCCTACTTCGCATCGTCGGCTTAATGCTTTGTGTCAGGATCCCGATAGACGACACCCTCTTTCATTACAAACACGACGTCGCGGGTTGCTCGAATGTCGTCGATGGGGTTGCCTTTGACGGCGACCACGTCGGCGATTTTGCTGGCTTCGAGTGTTCCCAGCCGGTCGTCAACCTTCAACAGCCGTGAAGCTTCGAGCGTGGCTGACTGGATCGCTTTCATGGGAGTCATGCCGCCTTCGACCATCCATTCGAATTCCTGAGCGTTCTCGCCGTGTACTGAGACTCCGGAATCGGTACCGAATGCGATCTTTACTCCCGCCTTGACAGCGCGAGCGAACATCTGCCGGGCGACCGGTCCGATCGCGGCGGCTTTCGGACGAATGATGGCGGGGAAGTAATCGTCTTCCTGAGCTTTCTCCGCCACCCAGATGCCGGCGGAAATCGTGGGGACGAGGTACGTCCCGCGTTCTTTCATCAGCTGCATGACTTCGTCAGTCATAAACGTTCCGTGCTCGATCGAATCGACTCCCGCCAGAACGGCCCGCTTCATTCCTTCCGTCCCGTGAGCGTGCACGGCGACTGTCATGCCGTAGTCTCTGGCGGTCTCAACGATGACTCGCAGTTCTTCTTCCGTGAACTGTGGATTCTGTCCATTGGCGGCGAGGCTGAGCACTCCGCCGGTCGCCGTCAGCTTGATCAGATCAGCTCCATCCTTGTAACGCTGCCGAACCGCTTTGCGAGCATCGTCGGGACCATTCACGACTCCGTCGACAGGATCGGCATCACGGCGGAAGTCGCCTTTCAATCCGTTGGTTGGATCAGCATGTCCGCCGGTCGTTGCCAGCGATTTTCCGGCAGTGAAGATGCGAGGGCCGACGATCCATCCCTCGTCAATCGCCTTCCGCAAGGAAACTGAGTTGACTCCGTTGTCGCCCAGCTCGCGAACGGTCGTGAAGCCGGCCATCAGTGTCCGTTTTGCGTAGACCGTTGATCGCAGAGCATAGTCCGCATGGTTCATGAAGAATTTATCGGAATAGACCTTCTTGTGATGCTGAGACATGAGGTGCGTGTGCATGTCCATCCAGCCGGGCATGACGGTGTAATCGCGCAGGTCAATCAGAGTGTCGTCTGCATTCGGTTTGACGAAGCCCTTGTCGACCGACACGATCCTTCCCTCGCTGATCACCAGCGACATGTCCTTGTGAACCTGTCCGTCGTGTCCATTAATCAGTCGCCCGGCGTGAATGATCGTTCCGGCGTCCACATGGACCGCAGACAGCAGCAGGATTGAAACAACGGCGATTGCTTTCCGCGTCATGAGAACGCTCCGGATTTCGAAGGAAGAGGACAGGCAAGAGTCGGTACGACAGAGTCATCCCGAGTTTAGTAAACCGGAACCTTCACGTCGCTTCATGGTCAGGTACGGCACAGTGGCATTCTCGATCGGTCGACCAGAGCGGTCGGGGCGACAGAAAAGTACGCCCGCGATGTTTCGGGTATAGTTCCCAGCAGTCTGTGCGTCTCATCTGTTGTCCTGATCTCGTGCGAGGTTTCCTACCGGTGTCCGGGCTGATTCGAAAGCTGTTGGGAGATCGCGGCGAACGCGCTGCCGCGAAGTATCTGCGCCGGGAGAAGCGGATGCGAATTCTCGCGCGGCAGTTTTCGACGCGGTGGGGTGAACTCGACCTTATCTGCCTGGACGGGGACACGATGGTCTTTGTCGAAGTCAAGACACGGAAGTCGGACGAGCATGGTCATCCGGCCGAAGCGGTCACTCTGAAGAAGCAGCAGAATCTGACGAAAGCCGCGTTGTTCTGGTTGAAGAAAAAAGGCCTGCTGGAGAACCGCGCGCGGTTTGATGTTGTCTCGATCGTGTGGCCCGAGGGCGAGAAAACTCCAATTATCGAACACATTGTCAACGCGTTCGCCGCCGCGGATCTCGGGCAGATGTTCTGACGCAACAGGCTCGATCCGAGAGAACCAACCCTGTGTGGGCTCGCGTGACTCCCAGCGCGACACGGTTATAATCGCCCGCTTGTCGTGATTTTCCCAGGTTGAACAACGCGCTGAGCGGCGCATAAAGGTCGTCGAGGATGGAAGCGGAACTCAAACAGAGCTGTGAAGAACTGCTTGAGCGGATCGCCCATCTCCGGAAATCGCTCGATCTGGATGGCAAGCGGCAGGAGCTGGCGGAGATCAACGCCAGCATGGCCGCTCCGGGATTCTGGGATAATTCGGAGCAGGCTCAGCAGACGACAGGAAAACTCGGTCTGCTCAACGCGACGATCAAGCCGCTGGCAGCTCTGGTGAAGGGGGCTGAGGATCTTGAGATCCTCATCGAGTTCGCTGAAGAGGACGACTCCGACGAAAATCTCGCCGAAATCGAACGACACATCGCCAGCATCCAGGACGATCTGGAACAGGTCGAATTGAAAGCGATGATGGGCGAGCCTGAAGATGCCTGTGGAGCCTACGTTCAGATTCAGGCCGGTGAAGGTGGCACTGATGCTGCTGACTGGGCGGAAATGCTGTTGAGAATGTACGCTCGCTGGGCGGAACTGAAAGGCTTCAAAGTCGAGGAACTGGATATTTCTCCGGGTGAAGAAGCTGGCATCCGCAGCGCGACGATCGCCATTCGAGGTGACTTCGTTTATGGCTACATGAAGGCTGAAATCGGAGTACACCGTCTGATCCGCATCAGCCCGTTCGATTCGGCTGGGCGACGACAGACGTCGTTCGCTGCCGTGGACGCGACACCCGAACTGGACGATGGAATTGGCATCGACATCGACTTTGATAAAGACGTCCGCGAAGACACCTACCGATCAAGCGGAGCGGGTGGCCAGCACGTCAACAAGACGGATTCCGCTGTACGACTGACACACCTTCCGAGCGGTGAAGTGGTACAGTGTCAGAACCAGCGAAGCCAGCACAAGAATCGTGCCCAGGCACGTAAGATGCTGCAGGCTCGACTTTATAAGGTCGAAAAAGAAAAGCGGGACGCTGAAAACGCTGCCAAGCGCGGCGCAAAATCCCGTATCGGTTTTGGCGGCGAGACAATTCGGCACTACGTGCTGCATCCGGATCAGTACGTCAAAGATGCTCGGACCGGTCACAAGTTTGGCAATCCCATGAACGTGCTTAACGGCGAAAACCTCGACTCATTCATCGAGGCTTACCTGCGTTGGACTATTGGTAAGTAGCCCGCTCGCTTGTGAACTATTACGTTCAGGGAGGCTGTGGCAGAGTGGCTCAGGCACCAACATTCAGCCATCCCTCAAGCGATGGCGTTGCCGGCCCGTTCGTCTGCGAGTTCGTTGTCGAACCCTTCTTCGGAGGCAAGCGGATCGACACATTCCTCGGGAAGCACCTGCGGAATTACTCGCCCTTCCGCCTGCAGCGAATGCTCAAGGCCAGCTGCGTCACCGTCAACGATATCCCAGCTGAGACCTCGCACCGGGTCCGACCGAACGAACTTGTCCGCATCCGGCTGATCAGCCCACCTGACCACGTCGCGGTCCCGGAACCATTGCCGCTGGAAATTATTTACGAAGATCCGTGGCTGATCGCCGTTAACAAACCGCCTGGCCAGATCGCTCACCCTGGCGGCGACTTTGGTGGGAAGACTCTGCTCAACGCGATTCAGTTTTATCTCGATCAGCACACTCCATTACCCGGTCTGATCCGTCCGGGAATCGTGCATCGCATCGATCGTCAAACCAGTGGTGTCATGATTGTTCCGAAACATCACCTGCCTCATCGAAAATTGACTCAGCAGTTCACACGCGGCGAGATCTCAAAAACCTACATCGCAATTCTGCGAGGCTGCCTTCCCGAAGACACTGGTCTCATCGACCTGCCGATCGGTGTCGTGCCCAATCCGAACTGCTCGCTGAGCTGTGCCAAACCAATCGCCGTGGATGCCAGATCAGCGCAGACGCGATTTCGCGTATTGGAACGCTTTGCCGATTACACGCTGGTGGAAGCTCGACCGCTAACGGGACGCCACCATCAGATCCGCATTCACTTCGCGGAGATCGGTTACCCGCTGCTGGCGGACGAATTCTACGATCGATTCGGGCTGATCAAAGATGGAACGCCGCTGGAGCTTCTCGGCGACGACGAGCAGCAGCAGCAGCTCGATCATATTTCTGTCGAATCGTCGCTGCTTGAGGAAGAAGTGCAGTCACCGTATTTCGATCCGGAGCTACCGCTGCGGAGACACGCTCTGCACGCGGCATCGATCCAGCTGGATCATCCGATCATGCAGATGCCGATCGCCTTCGAAGCGCCCCTGCCTGACGACATCCAGCAAACGCTGGCAGCGTTACGAAAGCAGTAGGCATGGCCGAGCGGAGCACTATTCCGGCAAAACTCGGCTTCAAAACCCGGCTTACTTCACTCAGCAAGCGACGTAGGGTGCGTCTCGACGCACCATGAAAAGCAATCGATACTGAATGAGCTTGGTGCGTCAAGACGCACCCTACTCTACTGCTAAACCAAAGCCGGAACTCCGCCCCACTCCTCAGGCAAATATCGGTTCCACCACCGCCAATACGTGACTTCGTCGATTCCCTCTCGTTGACATAGTTCGTCAACTGGGACGCTACACTGCATTCCAGCCCATAGAATCCGAAGTATCTCGGAATGCTCCCATTTGTGTTCCGGTGGATGAGGCCGCGGGCAGCCACGTACAAGCAGGCCGGTACCCACATGGCTTACTAAAGCGATGCAGTGCTTCATGATGTCAGCGCGAATTCCAAATGCGATCTCACTGTGCCACAAAGCCCAGTTAATAATCTGTTGTGCCAGGAAGTCGTCTTTCTTCTCGATTATGCGTGCATCCACAGAATTGATTTCATTCAACGCCTGGAAAATCTGTCCTTTCTGCATCAAGTGACGGACATAACTGTACCAGAAGCTGGCATCTTCTGGGGCCAAAGACATCGCGACTTTGAATTCTTTTACCGCTTCCGTGTCCTTTTCCCACTCGTACGCGTTACTTAAGCAGCGTGCTAAAAGCTCGTGATATCGAGCTAGCAGTCGAGATTTCCTGAATCCATACTCTGCGTAACGATCTTCAGGAACATGCTCGTTCGCAACGTCGAGCAGATGGCGAATTTGCGATTCAATCTTCGGCAATCGCCGGTAGAACACAGCGTTCCTCTTTCGCCATATATGAAGCCAATGTTCAAGCTCTCCACTCCATTTGTCGAGCCGTTCGATAACTTCATCGAGCGTCAAACATCCTGAAATGATTGGACCTTTGGGGATAGGAGCGACAGGCCACGGCAAGTTGCCTCTGGATTCTGTTTGTTGCATTACTTGCTTAGCCTTGTTGCTTTTTCAATGGTTACAGGTGAAAAACCAGCCGTAGTTTTCAATGACAAACGCCAAGTCGATATTGGCGACCAAGTCCCTTCGTTGATCAGAGGCAGAACATTCTTGGTTGCAAGCAACCACGCTACTCGACTGCGCAACGACATGCAGCAGACATTGCACCAACTACGCAACAGAAACCAGTCGAACGATCAATCACCCAGCCTATGAATTGTGTTGTGAATCACGCCGGTTGCTGACTCACCTGTGACACCTTTCAACGCGTAGCGAATCTCCATGCCCCATGTTGGAGCAACGTCCGGGATCGTCAGCTCAACCGTTCGTCCATCCTGCGAAACGGTCGCCGATGCGACTTTCAAATCATGCTCGTCATAGTGCTTCGAGCCGTAACTGGCGGCCCGCTTCAGCGACCAGACTTTGATCCGGTAATTGGCTGTGTCGGTCGCTGACGCAGCGTCGACCGGATCAGAGAGAGCGATCGTCACCCGCCGTGGACTGGCTTTGAGTTCGAGAGGCAAGTAAGCCGGTTTTCCGGTGTAGCGAATGCGATAGATACCGCCTGCCTGACGCTGAGCGCTGCCCCAGGCCACCATACCGCAGGCGTAGAGCTGACCGTCGTGCGGATTGAAGCGGCCGCGCATCAGACCGGTCGGAAACTGGGGCACGGGCAGTTCGCACATGCCGCCCTGCATCTGACCGTCGAGTTCTTCGTGAGGCACGACAAAGATCTTGCCGTATCCGTAAGACAGGTTCAGCAACGAGCCTTTGAACGGTCCCCACTGATCCGAATCACACCACAGCAATTCCGCCGGAGATCGATCGAACGCGTTGGTAATCCAGCAAAGCGGCTGCTCCATGGCTTCGTCTGACGAGTCGGTGACGTCGTGATAGCCGAACATATTTCCGTAGAAGCCTCCTTCGCGGACCCAGTTGATCCGGTTCTTAGGATTCCAGTGCCCTTCCTGGTCGGTGACGATGAATGTGCCATCCGGGTTCAGGCAAACGCCGTTTGCCGCTCGAAAACCCGCCGCGATGATGTCTGTCTTTGTGCCATCCTTGCTGACTCGAAGCAGCGTGCCGTGGTGAGGCACAAGTGCGGTCAGTGCATGGCGAGCAGACTTGGCGTAATAAAAATTGCCCGCCGCGTCCGTCTGCAGTCCCATGGCGAATTCATGAAAATGATCCGTCACCTGGTGGTCGTTGTTGAAGTTTTCGTAGTGGTCCGTTTCTCCGTCGCCGTTGCGGTCGTGCAGGATCACGATCTGATCGCGGCAGGTGACGTGGATTTTCCCGTCGACAAACTTCAGCCCAAGCGGCTGAAACAAACCGGACGCGATCCGTTGCCAGGTGAGCTTTGGACCGTCTTCGGCGGAACGTGTGCCAGACGCATCTGGCAGCTGTGAAAGGCCAGTCACCATCCAGACATCGCCATCCCAGGCGCACACAGCAACGCGGTCACCATCGGGCAGAAAGTCAAAGCCCGTCAGTCTTGTTTGAGCGAGCCAGGGATTGTCCGCCGGGTGGGACAATTCATCGACAGCAAATGCTCCCTCGTCCGAACCGATGATCGGGGTCGTCGTCAGCATCACGGGCCATCGAGCGGGACCGCCGTTTGTCAGAGTGGTCAGATCGGCAGCGGGAGTTTCGATGACAAAATCGGCGGTGACATCTTTCAAGGCGACGCCTGGCTTCTGCCGCTGAGTCCATAGTGTGAACCGCAGCGGATCACTTCCCGCTGGAAGCGTCAGGGTCAGCGAGCCGTTGCTGTGTCGACTGAATTGCGCTCCGGCGACGGCAGGTTGAATTCCTGCGGTAAGTCGCAGGCTGGCCGTCGTGCGAGTTCCGTCGGAATGGATCTTCCCGGTATGCCCGTTTCCTGTGGCATCGGCGATCCCGCCGCCAGCAACCGCAAACTTCACATCCTTCTTACCTGATTCCGATCCGTCTAGCTTCCAGTGTGCTTTAAGACTGTCGTCAGTCGGCAGCGAATCCTTCTTCGCCAGCTCGGCGTTGCTCAACTGCCGCTGATAGAAACGCACGTTTCGCAGGTTGCCATCAAAGAATGACTGCGGGCCGGGGAAGTTCGCGTTCGTAAAGCCGATTCGAAAAACAGAATCGGCCAACGCTTTTTGAGGTGCCAGTTCCCGGCTTTGATCCGGCTTTCCGTCGATGAACAACTGAACGAGTCGAGTCTTTGAATCCCAGGTCATGGCGACGTCATGCCACTTTCCGTCGTTAACTCGCTGGCGCGACTGCACCGCGCCGACCCAGCCGATATCAAAGCTCAACTGCCCGTTGCGGACGAAAAGAGTCTGGCCGTCGGCGATCCATTTGTCTGCGGATTTCGTCCGACTGAGAATCGTGCCGCCGGACTTTGTGCGGATCCTGGCGGTCAGCGTGAAGTCTTTACTCGTCGTGTCGAAGTTGCCCGTATCGGAGATTTCGACGAACGATTTCCCGTTGAATTCCAGCGGCTTCGCAATTGACGCAGCAGGTTGCGCGTTCGGCCCTTGCTCAGCGGCAGCAGGCAATCCGAAGGCCACCGTCATGCCCAGCGACTTCTGATTCAGAGTTGCCTGAATGTCGCTGCCGTCTGGCTCGCGAGCGACCTGCAGAACCATGTTCCGCGACCGAGGACCAATATTGAACGTGCGGCTGAAGACGGGAGGACCGTTCGTGCTTTTGCCGACAGGCGTCGCCAGACCCGGCATTTCATAGATGCTGGTATCGCCGACGGTGTACTCGATAATCGTCTTCTGTCCGAAGTGAGCCAGCCCTTTATAATGCGCCCACTTTCGCGGCAAAGGACCATAATGCCGATCGTCGCGGCCCAGCAGTCTTGGATCATCAAATGATCCAGAGTCCGGATCCGCCCACCCCGGCCCGGTCGGGTTCGCCAGCTGGACGTCGCCTTTGACTCGCGGATGAATGTTGTGGCGCCCGTCCATGTGGATACCGTGCCAGTCGATAAAACCCTCTCCTGTCCACGCTGCCGCGACGCGCATTGTGTCATGATCAAACACCATCCATGACTGCCCGCGCGATACGCCGCCTGGACCTGGATCAAGCCGAACGGCGATTCCCTTGTAGGCGAAGTTGGAACCGTCGTTGCCGACTTCGTACGTGTTGACGAGACTCGGACCGTAGTCCATCGTGATCCACGGTTCGTTCTGAGTGGGCTCAGGACCTCGCGACTTACCTTTCGGAAGACCGGCGAGGTACTCAGCAGTGACCGCCGAATGCTGCGTGGGGTTATGCGTTTTGAGATACGCCTCGCGCACGTAGTGGATGACGTCGTACTTCTGTTGCGGAACCATCCACGTCTGCGCGATCATCATGCCGAAGCCGCGAGTCAACGTCTGATACATCGTGTGCGGGTCGAAACCGTTTCGGAATTTCCCACTGGCAAACCGCAACGACGTCGGCAGTGATCCCGGCTTGTCGTGCGTGCCGTGGCAGTTCACGCAAAGCCGGTTATAGATCGCCTCTCCGCGTTTGAACGATCCGTCGTTCAGGTCAGCAATCATCGCCGCGTGATCAATGTCATTTTCGTACTCCGGGATCCGGACAGCGTAGAGTGACGCGGGCGGTTCAAGCTCTTTTGCACGCAGCACGCCTCCGTCACGGGTGTCGATGAGATAACGGATCAGGTCGAGAAACTGCTGCCGGCTGGCGAGCATCCCGACCTGCCCTGGCGGCATGATTGATTGTGTGATGACTTTGTATTCGTCGATGTCGCCGCGAGGAAACTCCAGCACCTTGCCGAGCGGCACGCCTTCGCGAAGGACGACTTTCTGAGGCGTTTCTTCGACGAGCAGTCCGACAACCACTTTGCCGTCGTTTGTCACAACGACAGCCGTTTCGAAACCCTTGCGAATCGACTTCGACGGGTTCAGTACGGAATCAACCAGAAACGAGTTTGTTGCATCCGGGCGTTCTCCTGTTAAAGCCGGGCCGAGTGGCGACTTTGATCCGTCGACCGAATGGCACAGTCGACAGGCCATTTGCGGCTGATAGAACAGGACGGCTCCCCGCTTCGCATCACCAAAGCGCGAGGCTTCGTCAGCCAGTTCTGCAGAAGGAACGCCCGTCAGTTCACGTTCGAGTTGAGTCGTTGGTCGTTGCGCTGTGGCCACGTTCGACACGCACAGGCAGACACAGCAGGTAAGCAAAGAACAGAAACTCAATCGGGAAAGAATTCGCATTTCGGAAGCCTCGCGGTTGCTCTGTAACGGTAAACTGCCACACAGCGTAGCGATTACTGCCAGGCTGAAAAAACTCATGGCGAAGAACAACTGAATTCATCTGTCAGGCGTTATGTCCGAAATCACTCAGAGGAAACCACATCCCGTGATTCTGCATGTCGACATGGATGCGTTTTACGCGTCGGTAGAAGAACGGGACCGGCCGGAACTGGTTGGCAAGCCGGTCATTGTCGGCGGCTCCAGCGAGGGACGAGGTGTCGTCTCGGCGGCCAACTACGTTGCCAGAAAATTCGGTGTCCACAGTGCGATGCCGATGGCCACTGCGGTGCGGTATTGCCCGCGCGGGATCGTGCTGCCTGTTCGGATGGATCATTACGCGGCGATCTCAAGACAGATTCGAGAGGTCTTTCATCGGTATACACCACTGGTCGAACCGCTCTCGCTGGATGAAGCGTTCCTCGATGTGCGAGGCAGCGAAAAACTGTTTGGAACCTCGGCGCAGATCGGTCGACAGGTCAAGCAGGACATCTGGAACGAAACTCGACTGGTTGCGTCGGTCGGTGTTGCGCCGAACAAGTTCCTCGCGAAAATTGCCAGCGATCTGAATAAGCCCAACGGGTTTGTTGAAGTTCCCGAAGGCGGCATCCAGCAGTTTCTGGATCCGCTGCCCGTGTCTCGAATCTGGGGCGTCGGGAAACGTGCCGAAGAGATGCTGGCGCGAATTGGGGTCGACACGGTCGAGCGCCTGCGTCGAACACCGCTGGCGTCTTTGAGGCAGTATTTTGGAAGCTCGACCGCCGAACATCTTCATGAACTGGCACACGGACGCGACAATCGAAGTGTCGTGCCGGATCGCGAGGCAAAGTCGATCTCACACGAAACGACATTCCCGGTCGACGTGACCGATGTCGCCGTTCTGCGGTCGTGCCTGCTGGACCTGACTGAACAGGTCGCTCGACGGTTGCGCCGGCATGAGCTTTATGGCCGGACAGTGAACCTCAAAGTGAGATACAGCGATTTCAGAACGCTGACACGAGCACACTCGCTGCCTGACCCGTCGCATTCGACCGGTGAAATCTGGGAGGCGATTTCGAACGAACTGCTTCCACGCGTGGATCTTAATGGTCAGCCGATCCGACTTCTCGGCGTCGGCATGAGTTCCCTCCGAAAAGGCCGAGAGCGGCAGCGCAGCCTGTTCGACGATCACTCGCAACGGGACGATGAAATTGACTCGGCAACTGACGCGATCCGTGACAAGTTTGGTGGAGCGGCCATTCAGCGCGGCAGCACATTCTCGGTCCGGAAGAATCGCCGGCCAGCGGACGGAACGTGAATCAAACGCTTGAGATATTCCTCAGTACCAATGCAGAAAATCGTCATCAACACAGTAACTCGTCGAGAAGCATCTGAAGTGAATCCTGTTCGCGCTGAGGTGTGAATCGTGGAGCCAGGTCTTCGACGTGCATGCGCAAAGAGTGGTAAAAGATTTCATCCTGCTCGCAGCGACTCATGAGGTTTGCGAGTTGTCTGGTCGAGCCAACGTCGAAGTAGCCGGGATAGTCGTCTCCCAGCAGACCGATCGAGCCGGACACTTTTGAAGCCAGAACCGGAACGGAAGCCACGATGGCCTCGGAGATAACGTTGGCTCCACCCTCCATCTTCGACGACAGAACCAGCAATCGGCTGCGAGCAAGCAGTTGTCGAGCCTTTCCGTTCGGAACTCCGCCCAGCCAGTGATAGCGATCGTTGCGAGCCATTTCGTCGAGTGCCCGACGCTCCATCGCGGGATCGAGCGCTGAACCGATCTGCGTGATGCGAATTCGCGACATTGCCGGCAATTGCCGCGCAGCGAGTGCCGCTCGGAACGGGTCTTTCACGGGTCGAAGATGTCCCGAGACGCAGATTTCGAAGGCGGTCTTCAGTGGTGGCGGTGTTACGCGAGGCGGCTTCGCCGATTGAAGAATGACTCGAACTCTCGGACGCAGATGCTTCGGCAACTCTCGAATACCGTGACTCTGCAGCAGCACCAGTCGCGTGGCTCGTTCCAGGTTCGCCGCGGCTCGCTGGTCTCGATGAATATCGTTGTAGAGATCTGTTCCTGTCAGGACCACGACGACAGGAGTATCGGGCGATTGTTGCTCGCATTGCTGAACCGCAGCAGCACTCTTGCGGGCGTGCAGCGTGATCAGAACGTCGCACGACTCGTTAGAGAATCGCTCACGGATCGTCACTCGGTGGCCGCCGAGTCTCAACAGCCGAGCCCAGCGGTCGGCGGTCACTCGGTTTCCTTTGGTGGAACCGCGAGGCGCGGGAGTGACGATCAGTATTCGAGCCACAGTCGTCGTCCGCCTTCGATAAACATTGCCCGACCGGCAGGCGACCGGTCAGTTCCAGCGGGGGATGTCCCGCTGCGCAGCGTCCAGCTGATCGTTGAGCAGCTTTCGATCTTCGTCAGGGCAGGATTTCAGCAGTGACTTGAGAAGCCGTGCGGCTGTGGCTGAATACTGCGCCCTCAAAGCGATCAGAGCAAGATCCCGTCGCTCGCCATAGTTGCCCGGATCAAGAGCCAGCAGTCGATTCTGCACAAGCCAGGCCGCTGGCCAGTTCGAACTTCCCGCGTAATGCGTTCGCAGATTGTTGAGCATCCGTCGGACAATCGTGCGATCGTCGGCTGGCTTGAGACTTCGCAGGATCTGAGACCGTTCCTGTCGTGTCAGATCACTCAGCCAGTCAACGGCCTCGTGTTCCGTCATCAACCGACCATCAGAATAGCCATCGAGATAGACGGGTCCGGCAACGGTTTCCGCCATGACCAGAAAGTGCATCGGTGAAGAAACGCCGTGTATAGTCAAACCGAGACGGCTCGCAACTTCCATATACAACAGCGAAAGGCTGATCGGAATTCCTTCGCCGGTCTCAATGACCCGGTTCAGAAAGCTACCGTCCGCAGTCCTGTAGGCCGATTCCGATCCGGAGATTTCGTGGTCGATCGCAATTGATCTGCCCAGGACCTCCAGCTGCTCCTGTTCGCTGTGCATCCCTCGGAAATGGGCTGACAACTCCTGTCGACGATGGTCGAACCAGTCGAGCGTCTCCGCAAAGTCGAGTTCAGGAAAAGCATCACGTGCGATTTCGAGATTGACCAGCGTCAGGTTGCACGGCCTGCGCGCGAGCAGTTTCTGAAAATGCTCGTCCCGCGTGAAATCGACTTCGGAGTTCATCTTTTGTGCTGATTCGAAAAGGGAGTACCTGTGGTTACTGTAGTTTTCAGTCGTAGTAGCGAGGCCACCCGAAGATCTGTCAATGACGCAGGCTGACCTGCCGTCATGTGGCAGGGATCGTAGCGACGGCATTTTTTTTTGGGTACCTTGCCCACCCCGTTGGCCCTGTGGTGGGTTCCAGGCGGGAATCGTCGCGAAAACGGTTGCCCCTTCGCTTAAGATCGCAGACGTTAACCCCCCGAGTATCGTTTTCACCTGGTTGCGTATCGACCGGTTACTGGAGTGAAGTCATGTCTGTTGGTGTCCCCGGAGTTCTGACACAGATCTGGGAAGATCCACTTGATCTGATCGAGGAAATTGAGCAGCTCAAACGCGACAAGGACGTCAGCATCCTTGCTCACTATTACGTCGATGGAGAAATTCAGGACGTCGCGGACTTTGTCGGAGACAGCCTGAAGCTGGCTCGCGACGCGACGACCGTTACCACATCGACCATCCTGTTCAGCGGCGTACACTTCATGGCGGAAACCGCGAAGATGCTGAACCGCGAAAAGCGAGTGCTGCTGCCGGACATGCTGGCTGGCTGCTCGCTTGCCGAAAGTTGTCAACCGGAGAGCCTCAAGAAGTTTCAGGATGAACTCCGAGCAGAAGGGCGCGACTTCGAAACAGTTGCCTACATCAACACGTCAGCAGCCGTGAAGTCGTTGTGCGACTGGATCGTCACCAGTGGCAACGCACGCGAGATCGTCGAACGCGTTCCCTCCGATAAAGAGATTCTGTTCGCTCCCGATCAGCATCTGGGTCGGTATCTGTCCGAAGTCACCGGTCGGAAGATGATCCTGTGGCCAGGCTCGTGCATGGTTCACGAAGTTTTCAGCATTCAGGATCTGCTGACAGCAAAACGGAACAATTCCGGCAGCACGGTACTTGCTCATCCGGAATGTCCGCAGAACATTCTGGAGATCAGTGATTTCATTGGCGGCACTGAGGCCATGCGGAAACACGTGATGGCTCAAAGCGAACCTCAGGTGTTTCTGATCGCGACCGAAGCCAACATGATCCACCCGCTGGAAAAGTCGGCGCCGCAGCACAAATACATTCCGGTGCCAGGTATCATGACGTCGACGGGTGAAACGTGTGCCTGCAATCGGTGTCCGCACATGGCTCGCAACACTCTGCAGTCCGTGCGCAACTGTCTACGGGATGAGTCTCCGGAAATTGAATGGCAGCCGTTCTTCGAAGCCGCACGCGAAGTGGTCGCGAAGAGCCTGCTCAGCTAGGTTCGCACCGGCCGGTAGGAACCGGCCCTACTGTCTGTGGGTTGAGGGACGTCGATATTCGACGGGATAGTTATGCCGCTTCCGGATCTGAATCAGGCCAGACGCGAGCTCGACGAACGCGGTTATGTCGTACTGCAAGGCTTCATTGACCAGGACTGGCTGATCGAATTGCGGACGGCGACCAATCAACAGTTCGATCTCGAAGGCGAATCGGCTGGTTCGGAATTTCGGACGGAAGCCGGCAGTCGCCGACTTGCCAATCTTGTGAACAAGGGCGAGACCTTTCAGCGGATCGTCGCGGAGCCTCGGCTGCTGAGTTATGTCGAACTGGTGCTTGGCTCCGAGTTCAAACTCAGCAGTTTGAATGCCCGCTCGGCCAATTCGCACAACGGCAGCAGTCAGCCACTGCATGCCGACATGGGAGCGATCGCCGACGAACGAGGCTTCTGGGTGTGTAACTCGGTCTGGATGCTCGACGACTTTACCATCGATAACGGTCCGCTCCGTGTCGTGCCGGGTTCTCATCGCTGGAGGAAGTTGCCTTCCGACGCCGTCGACGATCCACTCGATCGACATCCTGACGAAGAGATCATCACCGGGCAGGCAGGCACCGTCGTTGTCATGAACGCTCACGCCTGGCACGGCGGTACAGCGAACTGCACCGATCGTTCCCGGACGGCGATACACGCCTTTTATGCTCGACGAGACAAACCTCAGCAGCAGTATCAGCGGCAGCTGTTGTCTGATTCGGTGCAGGCATCGTTGAGTCCCGAACTACGGCGACTGCTTGCTCTCGATGACCCGTTGAACGACGAGGTCACACAGAACTGCCAGCGACGCAGCGGATTTCTTCAGTAGTGCAGGCGGCTGGCCTTGAGGCAAACGGTCGCGTGCTCAGCGAAAGCGAATCGATAACCCGCTTCCAACGAACAGATCATCCGCCGCCGCCGTCAGCCCGTAACCAGCTCGAATGTCGAATTGCACATCGTTCGAAAACAGGTAGGTGAAGCCACCATTAAGGTAATGCTGTGTGCTGACTCCCATCGCTGAGTGTGGAATCAACGCGAACCACTCGGTGTAGGCGCCCAGTTCTTCGGTGAGTGAGAAAGCGGCGGACATCGACTGTGCCCATTCCGTGTATGAGTCGCCGGTATCGTTGACGGCTCGGTTGAACTGAGTGCTTCCCGCGATGGCAAGGTCATCGGTCACAGACCACGAGTACAGCCAGTTGACTCCAGGCAACAGTTCGCCATTGGTGAAAGCGCCGCCGCCAGAGGGAACGGTCATTTGCGGCATGATCGCCATTTCGGGAAGGATGCCTTCCTGAGGAGTCAGTCCGATCTTGAATCCCAGATAGAGGTCTTCTGCGCCGGATGTTGTGTTACTCGGCATCCCCGCAGGCTTCGACTCCTGGACGGTTGGGAAGACGGCGAATCGAAACTCCAGCCAGTCAGCGAGAATCCCATACCTGAAGAGCGGTTCGCCGATGCTGTGCGACCGCGTTTCGTCTCCACTGTCGCGGTTCTGAGTGTACGTGTATCCGAACTCAACCTGCAGAACGTCCTTGCCGACCGTTGACGACGCCTCCGTAAAGTCCGGTCGATCCGTGACCAGCGGCTCGTCCAGATTCGGCCCGCCCGTTTCGCCAGACCCGTAGCCCCACCTCATCAGCGTTCCTGGCCCTGAGTCACAATTTGATCCGGATAGAGCGTCCCAAAGAGTCCGCCGCGACGATCCGGCAGACTCACCGCAACAGGCCGCTCGATCGGTATCGCAGCTACCAGCTTCGAATAGTCTTCCCGCGGATGCCAGAAATACGCTTTCCGTATCAGCGACTGCAGGGATCTCACTGGCGAATGGGGAGTCGTCTCCGAACGCTGTTCCCTGCAACAGAGCTAATGAAGTGAACAGTACCGACAGTCGAAGCTTTAACTGCTGACAATCGATTCCGGTACGGACATTCCACATCATGCTAACCTACTTCCTTGTTGACGAATCTGTACGGACTCATGTCAATCCGTCCTGCACACCTTCGCAGGAATGAGCAGTTGACAGACATCTGAAAGTCAGCCGACGAGTCATGCGTTACCTCGCATTACCGCCGTGCCGGGCAGTTTCTATTCAGCCCGTACAACTGCTATAACGCTGTGCGAATTCCACCAGACCGCTGTGCGAATTCCACCAGACTTTCTGTTTTCGGCATTCTTGACTCAAGCACTTAAGCCGAATACCTGTATTTTTTGATCAATCAAAATCCGGAGTATCCCGTTGGCCAGGCAGCCACCGCTTTACAACGTCGAGGAACGTGAGTTCCTGCGGGCCGCGAATCGCTTCAATGCGCAGTTGATGGATTTTATCCGGCCTCACGCGAAGGCCGGCGCGCGAACGATCGACCTCGACGCAATGATTCACGAGTACACGCTCGATCATGGCCACATTCCGGCCTGCCTGGGTTACGCCGGGCCGCCAGGAGCGCCGCCGTATCCCAATGTCAGCTGCATCAGCGTGAATGATGTCGTCTGCCATGGTATTCCGAACGAACACGAACTATGCGACGGCGAGATCGTCAATATCGACCTGACAACGATCGTTGACGGCTGGCACGGCGACCAGTCGGAAACGTTCATGATCGGGAATGTGGCAGACGAAACCAGACGCCTTGTGCAGGTGACATTCGATTCTCTGTGGGTCGGTATTCGATCGATCGAGCCCTATGGAAAAGTCCGTGACATTGGCGCCGCGATTTATAAGTACGCGACGGAGCGTCAGTTCGAAGTCGTCCGGGACTATCAGGGACATGGCATCGGTCGGAGCTTTCATCAGGAACCAGGCGTACCGCACTTCTGGTTCCGCGGAAGTCGAGCGGGAAGTCAGATCATCCGACCGGGCATGTGTTTCACCATCGAACCCATGTTGAATTCGGGCACCTGGAAAACTGTCGTCGATAAGTTCGACGGTTGGACGGTGCGAACACTCGATGGAAAACTATCAGCCCAGTTCGAACACACCATTCTAATGACCGATGATGGCCCCGAAGTTCTGACGCTGACAAAAGACGGACCGCAGGAAGGTCACCAGTTCTAACGATGGCTGCAGCTTTGTATGGCTGGCCGGAGTGGCGCAGTCCAGGTTTCCCTGGTTCATCCAGTTGGTTCAGGTGGCGTCGGATGGCTTGCTCGGTAGGGCTGCGGCGTTACCCTAATCCGCCACCAGAGACTGCTTTGACGACACCAGTGAGAAACAGTTATGCGAGACTTTGAATACGAAGCACCCACGGCTCTCGGTGCGGCGATCGAGCTGCTTGCTCGGGCCAACGGAACCGCCAGACCGCTGGCCGGCGGCACTGACCTCATCGACCACGTTCGAACCGGTCGACTCGAACCGGACCTGCTGGTCGACATCAAGAAAATCGACGAGCTCAACGTGCTGGAGTTAAACGGCGATGGACTCCGAGTTGGAGCAGCCGTGCCGTGCTACAAGATCTACGGCACGCCCGAGATTTCTCAGCAATACGCCGCTTTGACAGACAGTTGCCGGATCATTGGCGGCATTCAAATTCAGAGCCGCGCCAGCGTCGGAGGAAATCTGTGCAACTCAGGCCCGGCCGCTGATTCGACTCCGAGTCTCATCGTGCTCGGCGGCGTCTGCGTCATCGCCGGCCCGAATGGAACTCGCGAAGTTGCCGCCGAAGAGTTTTGTACGGCACCAGGCAAGAACGTCCTGAAAGCTGGCGAGCTGCTGGTCGAAATCAAGTTCCCGGCACGAGCGGCCAACAGTGGATCGCATTACCGCCGCTTCATCCCACGCAACGAAATGGATATCGCGGTGGTCAGCGTGGGAGCATCAGTCGTGCTCGACGAATCCAAAGAGAACATTGTCTCCGCAAGGATCGCTTTGGGAGCCGTCGCCGCGACGCCTTTGTTCGCTCGGGCGGCCAGCGATCTTCTGGCGGGACAGCCTGCCAACGATGAATCGATTGCAAAGGCCGCCGCGGCTGCAAAAGAAATCGCGACACCGATTACGGACATGCGAGGCACTGCGGAATACCGAACACACCTCGTCGGCGTATTCACCGAACGAGTCCTCAACGCGGCGATCTCTCAGGCTCGCGGCGAAGCTATCTGCTACAAGCCCGGACACTGATTTTTCGTAGGGTGCGTGAAACGCACCAGGAATCCAAAGCTGACAACTCTGGTGCGTTACGTTCCACTCCACGCACCCTACTGATACCGAAACAGGCGGACTCATCATGGCGAAAAAGCGAGTCGTCACCACGACGATCAACGGCGACATTCACGAGTTCCTTTGCAAGCCGCAGCAGACTCTGCTGGAAGCGCTTCGCGACGTGCTCGGCCTGACCGGCACGAAGGAAGGCTGCTCCAACGGCAACTGCGGAGCGTGCACCGTCCAGATGAACGGTCGCCCGGTCGACAGCTGCCTGGTGCTGGCCGTCGAAGCTGAGGGTGCCAACCTGAAGACCATCGAAGGCGTTGCCTGCGGCAACCATCTCGACGAAGTGCAGAGCGCATTTCTTGAAGGCGCGGCATTGCAGTGCGGCATCTGCACGCCGGGTTTCATCATGCAGACCGAATCGCTGCTCGAAGAAAATGCCACGCCCAGCGAAGAAGAAATCCGGTTTTACCTGTCCGGTAACCTCTGCCGCTGCACCGGCTATGACAAGATCGTCAAAGCCGTCCAGTGCGCC
>JAQBWV010000124.1 GCA_027624335.1 Planctomycetota bacterium | reverse complement strand
AGACGATAATTCCGGTTACTACCTGTCCTGCAACGTCATGCATCTCGACATCGTGGCTGCCCATTCCATTAGTTTTTTCAACTGAAACGAGCGGTGCGGGTTCATCGACACCGGCGGAATTGACTGCGAACACTATGCCATTATCGAGTTCAATCACTGCCTCCGAGTATGCAAACCCCTCGTCCTCAAGCCATTTCGACGCGAATGCTCTGACGATACGTCTGCCAATCACATCGTCCCGTGTGACTTCCTTCATTGGATCGCTACTCCCTTGGTAAAGATCCAATCGTAAACCGTTTCGGTAATCTTTGTTCCGGCCCACCAGCCGCCAAATGCGCCACCAACTCCGCCGCCAACGGCACCAATGAACCCGCCGGGGCCAGCCCCAACTCCTCCAAAGAAGCTGCCGACGCCAGCGCCGCCGAGTCCGCCGACTTTCGCACCGCCCCATGCACCCGCAAAAGCAGCCGCCCAGCCGCCAAGTTGCCGGGTTACTTCACGTGGCTTGTTCTCAGCAGTGTAGATCTCGTAACCAGATGTAGCGGCACCAACGACGATCAGGGCACGTCCACCACATTTCGCAGCGAATCGCAGTCGCGTTCCCCACTTCGCCCTGCCTGCAAGTTCCACAGCTTCGGCTGCGACGCCAGACTGTTGAAGTGCGGCTGCTCCCGCTTCGGCACCAGGACCGCCGATTCCGGTCAGTTTTGGCGCACCAGCTTTCCAGGCTTCGGGCTTCAGGAAATAGTGCCACCCCTTGTGATTCGGCGGCGCTTTCATACGAAACGCGGTCTCGGGCTGATTTTTCGCCCAGTTTGCAATGAAGTCGCCCTTTGCCCGAGCCCGTTCCTTCGCACGCTGCACCGGATTGTATCCTTTGCCCTTCGCTGCTTCGTTTGCAGCGTTTTGCGCGTCTCTTATGACTTCATCAGGGATGTCACGAACGTTTTCCAAGCCGAGTGAATACTTAAGGTGAACGCTAGCGGCTTCAGACGCGCCACCACCGGCGCCGTCAGGTGTTGCGAGCCAAATACCTCCGTCAAGACCGGCTTGCAGTCCAGTTTCAATAACTCCGGGTGCGGCCGCTGGCGTCGTCGCATGCACCAGTGGAATCTCTGCAAGTCCACTTGGATCTGTCGCAATTGTCGGGCTGTTTCCGACGTATCGAAACAGGTTTGTATCACCAGCTTCGAATCCGAGAGGACATGACGTGCTCCATCTGTCACAGTTTTTGACGCGGCTGGTGACTCGCATTACTGCTCCATTCTGCCATGGCTGAAGAATTCATTGATCTCCATCGTATCCAGAATTTCCGGAGAAACTGATGAACTGTCTGGTTCCTCGAAATGCAGGCCACTGTCGACGTGTGTCCCGCCGTAAGTTTCCAGCAGAAATTCGCCAAGACTTATCGGGTGGCCAGTTTCGTCGAAATCGAACAGATATTCGCCTCGCAACGCAGAGATTCCGATCTGATTGCGATACATCACGCGGTGCGCAGGAAACAGCCAACGGGCCAGCAGCCAGTCCGATTCCGATTGCAGCATCAGTTGATTGTTCGCGCGCGACTCGCCGACATTTTTCAAGTGCCGTGCTCGCAGGCCAATGAACGCGCCGAGCATTTCCCGGTGAGTCAGCGCTTTGAGGTCGGAACCAGCTTCGATGGCTCGGAGCGAGACACCGACTTCGTCAACATAACGCTGGTCTGTTCGGGCAGACCAGCCGCCGCGGCCCGTGTCCGTCGTTTCGAGGTTGAATACACGCTCACCGTCGTCGAAGCGACAGATGAAATGCGAGTTCACGCAGGCGAGCGAAACTGGCCAGCCAAGACGCCACGCGATTGCAACATGCAGTGCCGCCATATTGCCGCATGTGCCACGGCGCGTGTCGATCACTCCGTTGAGGAAGAGGTCGGACGGGTTGGTGTAGAGGATTGATGCGACGTGTGTCTGGTCTTCCCGGTAGGCGATCCCGATTTCACGATCGAGAAACTGAAACAGCATTCCGAAGCGAAAGAAGTCGATGTCGTTCCGGAAGTCCTCGGGTGCCTCGTGAAAATACGGCTCCCACTGCGGTAGGCACCACGTGCGAAAGGCGTCGGCCCATTCATTCAGAATCCGCTGATACGGCGCAATCTCCAGTGATGCGAGTGACGGGATTTCCCTGGCAACGAGCAGATTCGAAGCTAGAGGGTCGACGCCCGCAAGTTCCTCGGGCCTCATGGCCAGCAGATCGCCAAGTGTCACCCCCGAGTAGTCGCGGTCGCAATCAATGCTCTTGGCAACGAGCACCGGCGACGAAACACCACGACAAGACTGGCAGTCGTATTCCGTGAACATAGCGTTCCTGAATTTGACGGAGCAGATGTGCTGAGTGCAGATTGCCCACGATATGTGAATATGTCAACCGTTCGTGCGACCCTTGACGTGGAAAGGTTTCTTGCTGCGAGTTGAACCTTGCTGGCCTTCGATGTCATCATTACTAAGGCCCTCTAAAAAATCACCAGCAAAGGAGAACTGCCGTGCTGACTTTGATTGACCGCGCCGCCATTGCACTGCTCTGTGGTTTATCTGCCGTGTTGGTTGGCCTGAATGCTTCGTCTCTCTCGGCTGCTGATGCACCTGCTCGGATTGATGTCTGGATCGGGACGGGACGGGCGCAGCAGAGCAGGGGGATCTATCATTGCATGCTGGATCTGAAGACCGGTCGGTTGTCGGAAACTGAACTGGCTGCCGAGATCAGTGGCCCAGGCTTTCTGGCCATGCATCCGAACGGGCAGCATATCTATGCGGTGGGCAGTCTCGACGGCAACGCGGTCGTTGCTTCGTACGAAATCAGTAAGGCCAAAGGGAAGGCAACGTTGAGTTTCCAGAACGCTGTCGAAATCGGTGACGGCGGAGCTGCTCACGTCTCGATCGACGCGACCGGTCGCACGTTGCTGACTGCTCAATATGGTGCCGGGTCGACGGGAGTGTTCTCTGTGAACGAGGACGGCTCTGTCAAAGAACGAACGCAGATCGTCAAGCATGGCGATGGTTCGAAATTCATCGCCGGGCGACAGGATGCTCCGCATGCGCACTGGACCGGCTTCTCGCCGGATCAGCGATTCGCCTTTGTTCCGGACCTCGGGATGGACAAAGTGGTGATTTACAAGGTCGACACCGCGATGTCGCGAATCGAGCCTCACGGATTCGGCATCGTGCCTCCCGGTAGCGGACCCAGGCACATGAAGTTTCACACGAACGGAAAATGGATCTATGTGTTAAACGAGTTGGACCTCAGCGTCACCGTGTTCGACTACGACGCCGGTGCGGGGACGATGACACCAAAGGAAACGGTACTCACCGTCCCTAAAGATCTGCTCGAGAAAGAGAAGTTCAAGAGCTGTTCGGAAATCCGAGTTCATCCTGACGGTCGCTTCGTTTACGCCGCCAATCGAGGACACGACACCGTCACCGCCTTCAAAGTGGACCAGTCAACGGGGCAGTTAACGTTGATCGAACGAGAGAATGTTCGAGGAGCGACTCCGCGTAATGTGAACCTGTCTCCGGACGGACACTGGTTGATCGCGGCCGGCCAGGATTCCCACACATTGGTTTCGTTCAGGATCGAGCAGGAAACCGGTGAATTGACTTACAACAGCAGCCACGTCTTTGCACCGTCACCGATTTGCATTCTGTTTACTCACGAGTGAAAGCGGCCTTCTGTGAACTGAGTCCGATAAACGTCGGTGTTGACAATGTCCGTCCTGGATACGGTGCCCCACTACGGCATTTACCTCCCACGTCAGCCAGGCTACTGAAGCGAGTACGATTCGCTGCAGTCGAAGTCAGCAGTTCGGAGAAATTCCTTCGCTTCACTGCTGCAACGTTGGGCCCGGATAAGCCACCGAATGAAACATCTGATTGAGCCGTCGGTATCAGACACCGCGCCGCTACCGATTGTGCGACAGACAACCGCTCGCAGCTTCGGACTCATTTCGGATCTTGATGACTTCACATAAAAATGGCTCATCTTGCCGGTCTGAAGGGCTTTGTGATACAAGCCTGCCCGCTGTCAGTCTCATTCTGGTTTCGGCGAAAGGGATGTCGCGTGAGCCAGCACAAGTCCGAACTCGACACACATTCTGTCCAGACGTCGCCAGCCAGATTCCGGCAACATTTGCCGCTGCTTGCTGCGTTGATCCCGGTAATCTGCGGGCTGGGGTTTCACGTCGCAGGGCCTCGGCCACAGACGCTACAGACCGCCACAACCCGACCTCCGCTCGCATTTCATCAGTACATGGTGAATCTCGACAAGGTGCAGGCACTACGATCGCACGACGCCACGTTCTCATTCACAAATCACGATGAAGAGGCAATGGAACTGCGACGTCTCGAGACAAGTTGTGGATGCCTGACTCAGCAGTTGGAGCAGCGGATCATCGAACCTGGCCAGTCCGGTCGATTCAAACTGTGGATCCAGTCTGCCAGCCAATCACCGGGGCCTAAGCAATACACCTGCCAGGCATTCTACGGACCAGTCAGCGATCCGCAGGTCGAATACAAAGCTGACCTGGTCTTTCGCATCACGCTGCCGGAACAGTCGGTCGTTGTGACTCCGAAGGCGATCATCTTTCACCAGCCGAATAACCAGATCACTGAGCACTCTCTGGAAGTAACCGACCTGCGTTTCAAGCGGTTACGAGTCGTTGGGGCTAGCAGCCCATCACCATTGGTGAGCGTTCGAGTTGTTCCTGGTTTCGAACTGACGACGACGGAACGCGAAGAAGGCGTCGTTGCTCGCATCAACGTTGCTGTTGGAGCGGTTCCTCCAGGCAGACACAATGCGGTGGTGGAGATTAAGACAGACGATGATGAGTTTGACGTGCTTGCCATTCCCGTTTTGATTTACGGCCCGACGGCGACAACGGACGCTGGAGCTGACCACACAGACCAGCGAGCCGAACGAACCACTGAAGCACCGCTCTTCGAAGACCAGCAGTGAAGCTGTTCAAACCGACGATCGTCCCATACAGCACGGATGCCCCATGACCACTTTTCGCATAAAAGCGACGCTGCTTTCTCTGACAATGGCCGCTTTTGCATCGGTTTCAATGCTCGGCATTCTCCGTGCTGAGGAAGTCGCCGACGCAGTGCCGGAACCGGTCGCAGTCGCCGGTGCAAACGTCTCAGTCTCAAAGGCTGAACCAACGACGCCGGATGCTTCAGCACCTGAAACAACCAGGCCGGTCGCCGAAGCTGATGCAAAAACGAACCCCGTCCTCCTCAGGTATCAGTTCCGCAAAGGGGAGTTCGTTCATTACGAGGAAACGTCGCGGTCAGAAATGGTCCTGATGGCTCGTGAGCAGCAACAGACCATGCGGGAGAACCGCAGAACCAACAAACACTTCCGGGTCGTTTCGGTGAGCGAGGATGGTTCTGCGGTGATCGAACCGGTGATCGATCGCGTGCAGATGGAGGCTCGAAACGACGAAGAGCCCGCCGTCGCTTTCGACTCGGCCAACGCCAACTCGGAAGACAAGGATTTCAAAGCAGTCCAGGAAACAATCGGACGGGCTGCCTTACGAATTCGCTATTCAGCGAGTGGTCACATCGAAGAGCTGCTTCCCGTTCAAACACCAGGCGGCGAATCTCCGGAAGTCGAGCATCCTGAGAAACAGAACTTCTTGATCGCCTTTCCTGAGGAAGCACTGGCCATCGGTGAGGCATGGGATGACAGCTACCTCATCGATGTTTCCGTCGACGGAAAGCTCCGTAACCCGCTGAAGAAACGAGTGAAAATCAGAAGGAATTACACGTTGAAGAACGTTGAGAACGGGATTGCTGAGATCCAGTTCCGGACGTATCCACTGGCAGTAGAACGCGACCCACAGGTCCAGGTGCAGCTGGTGCATCACTCCCTGTTCGGAATGATTCACTTTGATGTCGAAAAAGGAATCATCCTGGAATGGAAAAGTAATGGTTCCGGCTCGGTCTTCGATGCTTTCGGGCCCGCATCATCAATGCAGGCTCGTTCAAGCAGTTCGGAACGCTATATCCCGGCGCCAGATGCCATACGCAATCGTCCGTCGAGCCCCGCTCGGCGTCCAGGTCCAGCCGGGCCTCAACTTCCCGGAACCGCGAGCCTGCAATGACTGCAGTCGTCGTAGACTGGATATACGGTCAAGTTCTCAACTGATCCGTAGCCGGTGACACACCGTCTCTCAGTTCATTGCTGACAGAACATCGGGGTCAACATTCTCGCGCCGAGGTCGCTCACTTGATGTCAGTCCTGATCCTGGGGGCAGGAATCAACGGAGCCGCAGTAGCTCGTGACCTGGCGATCAATGGAATTCCCGTCTGCATCGTCGATACCGGAGATGTTGCCGGCGGCGCCACTTCGCGGTCGTCGCGGCTCATTCACGGCGGACTCCGTTACCTGGAGTACCGCGACACGGACCATGTGCGGGAATCTCTGAGAGAGCGGGAACGGCTCCTCAAACTGGCTCCGCACTTCGTGAGGCCGCTGAGGTTGAGCATTCCGGTGGAACGACAATTCGGAGGACTCTGGTCCGGACTCGTGAAGTTCTCCGGACTCGCCCGCACATCGCTCGGACGTATGCTGCTAAGCTGGTGCCGCAGTCCTCGCGGATTGCTGGCCGTTCGAGCCGGATTGTCGATGTATGACCGACTCGCTGCTTCAGGCATTCTGCCTGGCCACGACGTGCGAGCGTGTGAAGCTGAGTCAGCGTGCGGGGCCTCGACCGATGGTCCACGGATCTCCACAGAGCGATTTCACTGGTTGTGTTCGTACTCGGATGCGCAGCTCGAATTTCCGGAGCGTTTCGTTCTAGCGATGTTTGAGGATGGCCGCCGCGCCGCCGCGGAACAGGGATGCCGGTTCGAAATTCTGCCACGACATCGCGCCGTCGCGTCTAAAACATCAACAGCCGTCATGGTCGAGTCTCTGACTGGCACTTCCTGTTCGACGCCTGAAGCTAACTTAACAACAGCAGCGCCGAACGAGCCGACAAGAAACGCCGCCACACACCGATCGATAGAACCGACCATCATCATTAACGCTACCGGAGCCTGGGGCGATAGAACTCTGGAGGCGATCGGCGTTCATGAACGGCAGCTGTTTGCTGGCACCAAAGGGAGTCATCTTTTCACAACGTATGCCCCTCTCATTAAAGCTCTGAACGGAAACGGTATTTACTCGGAAGCTCATGATGGCCGCCTGGTATTTATCCTGCCTTGTGCCGCCGGAGTTCTGATCGGCACAACCGATGATCCTTACTCTGGCGACCCCGGCGAAGCCGTATCGACGCCAGCCGACGTTGACTATCTGGTCCAGATGGTCAATGAAGTCTTTCCCGGCGTCGCGCTGACCGCCGACCATGTCGACATGCACCACGCTGGCGTTCGACCACTGCCGACGTCTGATTCCAGCTCGGCAGCAGCGATACCTCGCGGACACTCCATCGAGGAATCGACGCTCAATGGTATTCCTGTTTTGACTCTTGTCGGAGGCAAACTGACAACCTGTCGAACTCTCGCCGAACAAGTCAGCAAGCTGGTCTGCCGGAGACTCAATCATGAGCATTCCCGGAACACGGATGACCGGCTGATTCCCGGTGCCGACGGAATCCCTGCGGACGTCGCACTCAGCGAACATCATTCGCACCTCGCGACGAAGCATTCATTGTCCTTGCAACAGGTCGAGACTGTCTGGCGACTTATCGGAAACCGATTCGACGAAGTGTTTCCGAACACCAATTCGAAATCGAACGCTGCAACCACTCATGACTCCATCACGGGAACTTTCATCCCGCGAGAGTTTGTACGCTGGTCAATCGACTACGAATGGTGCACCAGGCTGGAAGACCTTGTCGAACGTCGGCTGATGCTGACGTTTGTTCCGCAAGTCCGCCGAGACACACTCCGTGATCTGGGCGAGCAACTGATCAATGCCCAACGTCTCGACCGATCGCAGCTTGAATCAGAAGTGGAACAGGTCTGCGCGCGACTTGGCCGATACTATGGAAAAACGATTGAGCCAGATTGAGAATGCGTCTTCGGCCATCGACAACATCAAGACACATCCAATCTTCTGTCTGCAAAGACAGTCCACAGCGGCTTTGGAGAATAGCGATATGGCGATCGTAGAGATCAACTGGAATCCTTCGCGGAAGGAACTGAAGGCGTTCTCGCTGTTGCTGATTGTGTTCTTCGCAATTGTCGCGGGACTCGCACATCGCAGAGGCGCTTCGACTGGAGCCGCCTTGTTGATTGCCTGCGGGGGAGCCGTCGTCGGAGTTGCGGGGCTTGTGTTTCCGAAATTCATCCACATTGTCTACGTGGTCTGGATGGCGGCTGTTTCGCCGATCGGAATGATTGTTTCAAATGTGGTGCTGGCGCTCGTGTTTTTCGGAGTCGTTTGTCCGATCGGGTTGCTTTCCAGACTAACCGGACGCAACGCGTTGCAGCTTGGATTCGACCGCGAGGCCAGGACGTACTGGAACGTTCGCAAGCCGATTACAAATCCGCGACGGTATTTTCGGCAGTATTGACGATCGCTTCAGGCTCTGATTGTTTTTCAAGCGGGTCAGGCTGAGCCTGTCCTGCCAGACATTGCTGAGCCTACCCGATCGGCAGGCCTAACAGTTGCTCGTGTGGTCAGGTTCTAATCGAGCAGCTACATTTTCCCGCATGAGCGAACAGATCGACGATCGTCTTGCCGGTACGCAGTCATTAAGGCCGCTGGCTTCAATACCAGAGGCCTCTCATGTTACGCCGACACAGTGCCGCCCTCAGTTACAGAAGCTGGTCAGCTGCCTGTCGGGGGTTATCCGCGGCAAGCAGGAAGCAGTTGACGTTCTTGTCACCGCGATCCTGGCCGGCGGATCGGTTCTGATGGATGACGTTCCCGGCGTGGGCAAGACGACTCTGGCGAAAGCGCTCGCACGATCGCTCGATGTGGTTTTCAACCGAGTGCAGTTCACACCGGACCTGTTGCCGTCAGACATTCTTGGCGCGTCGATCTATAACCCGGTTGACGGAAGCTTCACCTTTCGTAAAGGCCCCGTGTTCTGCAATGTCCTGCTGGCGGACGAAATCAACCGTGCTTCGCCGCGAACACAATCTGCTCTACTGGAGGCGATGAGTGAAGCTCAGACGACGATCGAAGGAGTCCGACACGAGCTCCCGGATCCGTTTATCGTGCTGGCAACTCAAAATCCGATTGACTTCCACGGGACTTATCCACTGCCTGAAGCGCAGCTGGACCGGTTTCTGGTCTACATGAATCTGGGTTATCCCAACGCGGAAACAGAACTCGACATCCTGTTCGATCAGGCCATTGCTCACCCGATCGATTCGCTGCAGCCGGTGCTTGATCGAGACGACGTTGTCAGCATGCAGGCCGCGGTACGACGAATTCATGTCGACCGAAGTGTCGGGCAATACATTGTGGAACTGGTCACCCAGTCGCGTTCAGATGCCCGCCTGAAGCTGGGAGTCAGTCCTCGTGGCTCGCTGATGTTGTTTCGTGCGACGCAAGCGGCAGCGTTTCTGGCTGGCAGTGATCACGCGACGCCCGACGATGTCCAGAAGATGTCACGTTACGTGCTGCCTCATCGAATCGTCCTGACTTCCAAAAGCCGATACGGCAGCGTCAGCCGTGCGGAGATCATCGACGACCTGCTGAAGTCGGTACGTGTTCCCGTGTGACATCGCTACTGAAGGGAAGCACGTCCGTGAGTCGAGACGGATCTCAACAGCGATCAGAGGACGGCCTGCGTGGCGATCAGCGTGCCATCAACCCGTCCAGGAGAAAGTTACGTCGACGAATCGAGAGACCGCGGTATGTCCCGTGGACCGTCCGATACTTTCGTTACCTCTGGCGATACAAACTCACTCCCGCCGGCAGGTTTCTGTTCTGGAGCGTTCTGTTTACCTCTGCCGGCATGGCGACAGTGGCCATGCCCGTGTATCAGATCTTCTGCGTCCTGTTCTCTGCCTACCTTGTGGTTTGGCTGACGAATCTGATGTTCCGGCCCAGGTTGACGGTCCGAGGTAATCTGCCGACTCGCGTCACGGCCGGAGAGCTCATTACATGTGACATCGAACTGACCAACGATTCCTGGCGGCCTGCCTACGATCTGATGCTGTGGCTGATCGGACTTCAGAAGTCGGTCCGGTTCGAATCAGCAAACACAGCCATCCCGCGGTTGGCCCCTGGCCAGTCAGGCATCCTGCCACTTGTCCTGAGACCGCTGCGACGCGGTGTTTATGAAATGCCTGATCTGAGACCTCACAGCACATTCCCATTCAATCTGATGCGTAGCGGATCAACCCGTTTTCCATTGAAGCCGCTGATCGTGATGCCTCAGTTTCATGTGCTCCGCGCAATCGATGTTCCGGTTGGCTTGCGTTATCAACCGGGAGGGGTTGCCCTCAGCTCCAACGTTGGCGAGTCACCCGAGTACATCGGCAACCGCGACTATGTACCTGGCGAGCCGATCCGGCGTCTCGACTTCCGCAGCTGGGCGCGACTCGCTCGCCCGGTTGTCCGTGAATACCAGGAAGAATACTACTGCCGCATCGCGCTGATTCTGGATACGTGGATTCCGCAGCGTCGTACTCCCCCGGAAGGGTTCCCCGAACTGGAAGCAGCGATCAGCCTGTCGGCTTCGATTGCCGATTCACTCTGCGCGACTGAGCACCTGATCGACATCTTCGCAGCGGGGCCGGAACTCTACGTCTTTCGAGCGGGACGACAACTTGCCCACTTCGACAACGTCCTTGAAATTCTGGCATCCGTCGCTGCGTGTCAGGACGACCCGTTTGCCAGAGTCACTCCAGCTGTCGCCGACGAACTGATGTCAATCACCACGTCGGTCTGCGTGTTTCTCGACTGGGATGATTCACGTGAGGAGCTCGTGCGAACCATCATCGAATCCGGCTGCCAGTTAAAACTGATCATTGTCCGGGACCGACCACTTTCGAAGGAACTTCCGGATGACCTCGGCCATGCGACGGTTCTGACGTCGGCTCAGGTTCTGAGTGGAGGCATCGACACTCTGTGACCGGACAACGCATTGACATTTCCGCAGAATTGGAAGCACGAACAGCCTCAAGGATGGTCGCCGCAGTTGCTGGAATTCCACTTCAACGCTGGCTCGCTCTCACACTCATCGTGCTGGAAGCGATCTCGGTTGCCTACCTTTCGAAGACGGCTTTCTTTCCAGGTGTGATCATCTGCGTCGCCGTTTTCGGCACGTTTTCTCAAGTCCGATTCGCGATGGATCGACAACGAACGTACGACATCATCGCTCTGATGGCCGTCGTGTTTGTGATCAAGTACATGCTCACGCCCGATAACCCTCGGTACGTGACGCTGTTTCCCAGTCAGCAGATTGCCTTTGCGGTGGCTCAATACGTGCTGGCCATGCAATGCGTGCAGTTTTATCTGCGACGACGCGACGACCGCTTGCCAATCAGCTTTCCAGGCATTGGAGTCATCTCGCTCGTCTGCGCGTCGATGCTGTCAATCAATTCAGGAGAGCGCTCGACAATCCAGGCTCTATGTGTGGGCTTCGCGATTGTGGCCGTTCTTTACTGCGACTCTTCGCGGACGTTCGTGAGAGTTGTGCCAGAACGCCGATTCGGTCGCCCGGTCGCGACGATGCTGGTGCTGCTGGCAGTGGGAAGTCTCGGTTGGTTCTCGGCCTCGTCGATGTTCCGCTACGAACGTCATGTCGAAGAGTTTGTGAACCGATTCCTGCAGCAACAGACGGAACATTCAAGTGTGGGTTTCTCTGAATCATCAGCGCTCGGCTCAGTCTCGCTGAAGAAAACGGCGGAGTCAAAAAGTACGGCGTTACGAGTCGTCGCAGCCGTCGAGCCCGGATATTTCAGAGCACGAGTCTACGACGTCTACGAAAATCACAAATGGTTGCTGAACACCGAAGGTCGAGCCCTCAGCCCGCAGGCCGTTTCAACATCACAGCTCCGATCCGTCACACACCGCGGACGAGCGTTTCAGATTGCCGATGCCGCTAACCAGAGCACGCAACAGTTCGAAGTGTGGCCGGACGCCGAATTGCCAGACACATTTGCAGGGCCACTTGGGACTTCATGGCTATATGCGGATGCGCGTGTCGTCACTGTTGACACTCATGACATCATGAGATCGAGTGACGCTGCGAGCGGAGTGCCCTACACGCTGGTCGTGCTGGACTCCGCCACGAGATTGGCCAGCAAGCAGCACGTACAGGACAGGAACAACTCGCAACATGCTTCAGATTCTGTATTAGATTTCGAACAGCTAAGCACGCCTCCGGACTGGGCGACTTCCAATGAACGCATCGTGAAACTGGCAAGGGCCGTCTTTGAGGGCTGCAATTCAGTTCACGACAAGGTCGAAGCGGTGCAGCGTTACTTTCACCTCAACTACTCCTACAGCCTGCAAATTACATTGCCGCCAGGCTCAGGCTCTGCCGAACCACTCGAATGGTTCCTCGAGGAAAAACCGGCAGCCCACTGCGAATACTTCGCCTCGGGAGCCGCAGTACTGTTACGCATGGCGGGAGTGCCATGCAGGTACGTTGTGGGGTTCGTCGTTTCCGAACAGAACCGCTATAGCGGCGAATGGGTTGCCCGCAATGAAGATGCCCACGCATGGGTCGAGGCCTGTGACGAGTCGCAGGCCTGGATCACCGTGGAAGCCACTCCGGCAGCGGGTGTTCCTGACGACTCCACGGGTACCAGGTGGGCTCAATTCTACGAGTACCTGCGTGACGAGTTTCACCGTCTGAGAATCGGCTGGCAGCAGCAGGGTTTCTCTTCAATCGGCAAGACGTTGAGTTCATTGATAGTCTCGCCCATCGGGTCAGGTGTAGTTGGAGTTTCGTTGCTTTCCGGACTGACCATTGTCCTGTGGAGAAAACGTCGCCATAGCGTTTCAGGCCGCAACATCTACGAAATGCCTTCGCCAGTCGTCGAGCCAATTCAGGCTGCCAGAGCGAAATTGGATCGAGCCCTGCGAAAGGCGTGGCGAGTTCGTTCGCCAGGCGAAACTGTCAAAGTCTACGCACGGAGACTGGCAGCTGAAGCGATCAATGACCACGACCCGCTAACGCTCGCTGCAGCCTGGTATGAGCAGTATTCCAGGCTTCGGTTTACACGACATCCAGATGCGGTACAGGTTTCGCGAATGACCGCTGAGGCGGAACAACTGCTTGGCGAATTGCGGCGTCGCGGGAAACATGCGGAAAGGGCCAAACAAACCGAGTAATACCCGCCTGGCTACTGAGTACTTGAATCGTATTGTCGTTTCGCCTCGGCGAACCACGAATAACGTGATTCCGACATCTGAAACCTCGCGAGGTCATGAGTGAGACCTTTCGACACACGCCTGTACCGAGCATTGGCGGAGTGACACAGGTTACCTGCAAACAGTGTCACCCGCGATTTTCGTTACCCGGATGAATGGTATCACTCGGGCCTCGCGCTCAGTTGATTCATTTAGTCATCGTACTTATTTCGAATTTCAACTCATTGGGACCGGCTGACACTTCAACTTGTTGTCGATACTGGACAGGTTCTGCAGGCGCCGCAGGTGGCGGGCCATCTCCTCCCCCTGCTTCGCCCTCAGCCGCCATGCCTCCGGTGGTAATGACGACCTGATGACTACCGGGGGAGGCCCCCTTTCGTCCGTCCGCATACATCAGCTCGAATCGCCCGTCTGGCCCTGTCAGGGCGCCAGACGTGGCTGCCTCACTTTCCGGATAAAACTGGACATCAGCATTTCCTACAGGTTGGCCTCTTTCCGTGACAACTCCCGACACCGTGGTCAATTCGACCTCTGGCTTCGATGAGCATCCGGCGACATAAACACTGACACTAAAGAACAGCAACAGGCCACGAAAACGTGACAGTCCAAAAATTTGAAGCACGTTAACCAATCCTTTCGAGATGCTTTCCATTGCTGGTCTCGGATTCTGAAGACAGTCGTTATTAGCTTCCGACTCGCCTCATCCACCGATCACGTCAGGACGTCAGAAGAGATCAAGGTGCAACGCAGGATGTGCTTACTAAATGAACCTTGACCGCTGACTGAGTCCCAAACATCTGCCCTGTGTCAGCAGCAACTTCCGTCACAGCAACTCTGTTGAAACAAAGGATGAACCGGGGACGCTCAAAAATCATCCATCTGCTGATTGTCTGCCCTGTCGCACAGCCGATTCAATGTGCCGTAATTCATATTCTCGTTGAGGAAGCGAACAGCACCATCCGACAGAGCTACGTGCGCTCCTCCCACATGTTCCGATCGTACGATCGTGTGCCGGCGATAGGGTTGCTCATGACCATAGCCTCCAGGACCGTTCCAATTGATTGGATACCGTATGGTCGTGACGTTCAACCACCAGTCGGCTGAACCGCCAGAGCCACATGACCAGGGACCTCCATCGTGATTACATGCTCGCCAATCGGCCCCTCCATTTCCAAAGAAGCTCGACTGCTCACCAGCGAAAATTGTATTGGACGTGCCATCTGTGATCCTCTGCAGCTCGCTCGTCTGGCCATAGTTATCGGAAGAAATAATTACGCCGTTCCAGTTGGAGCGGGCGTACCCAGTCCACAGCGAGGGGTTCGGGCAGCAATTGAAATCACTGCCCCGATTGTAAGAGCCAGAGATCCCCACGTAGTTGACGAGCTGGTAGGTGATTGAGGCTGGAGCACCAAATGCCTGTGTAGCAGCGTTCGTGCTTTGCGTGCGCGTGGTTGACATGGCACTCGATGGACAGAGTAGAGCAGCGACCCGCAATTCGCTTGTTACCTGCCAGTTTCGATTGGGTCGATTACTCTGCATCGTCCAGTCAGTGTCGTCAAATGTGATCTGATCGTACGAAGCCGCCTGGTCCAAATAGGGAAGAATCCGTGTCAACCAGGACGCTCCACGTCGCCCAACCGAATCCTGGGGCACAACACCGGGAGGAAAAGAACTAAACACATCGTGATAATTGTGAATCGCGAGCCCGATCTGCTTCAAATTGTTCTTGCATTGCGAGCGTCGTGCGGCCTCACGAGCCTGCTGCACTGCTGGCAGCAGTAAGGCAACCAGGATCGCGATAATTGCGATCACGACGAGCAGCTCAATCAGCGTAAAGCCGCTTCTACTCTTTCGGGGTGATGACATGGAGAGACTCTCCTGAAATAAGTGAACAGGAATACGGATTGGGGATTCGCCGGAAACGACGGCCACAAAAACTCGGCCCAACACCTTTCTGTCGTAGCAGAAGTAACTGCGAAAGTCGAGATTGGAGCGTGTGCAGGAAAGAACGTGGCTGTTTTAGGATGTCACGCTCCATTTCCGCTCGCAGCAACCTCTTCGTCAACTGCTTGATGTAGACGCCGGCTAGAAAACGTAGCGGCGGGTTTGCTACGGCTGACGACGAAGCGATAGCGTTGACTACTGAACTTCCCATAGTTGCAGCTCCGACGTCTGCATTGCTCGAAGGGGAAGCTTCTCGCCAGCCCGACAAGAGTCTGCTGGTTGCAATACGGATTTGGTCAACTGATACTGCGACTGCTCGCGACGCTTTTTTGTTCGTCTCGGACCTCGGCATGAGTATTGATCTTATCGACGGTCCGACAAGTCACTGATGCCAGAAAACAACAGAAAGTCTGAACATGAAACAGTGTTTGATGTGCGTTGCTGTTGCCGTCTCGATGGCCATTGCATCTCCGGTACGTGCGGCGGAAAAGCCACAGCCGGTGCGGATGGGTTGCGGTCTGATGACCTTTGACACAGTGCCGGGTTGGGGCCTGAGTGCTGAAGGCAAGTCGATCATTGGGCCGACCCATGGTGGTGTCGTCGTCGACAAGGCTGGCAACATCTACACGAGTGCCAACATCGGGGTCTTCGTCTTCTCACCAGACGGCAACGTAGTTCGCCGGTTTCTGGGAGACGAGTACTCGAACATTCATGACATGGAGATCCGGGCCGAAGCCGAGGGTGAGTTCATTTACGGAGCCCGCAACGCGAATGCCGAGGGAATCAAGTTCAATGCTGAAAGCGGAGATATTGTCCTTAAGCTGCCGTTTCCTGAGGAATCCGGACTACAGTTGAAAAAGTTCAATCCCACGGCGATCACCGTCGCTCCGAATGGCGACATCTTTCTCTCAGACGGCTACGCGAGCAACCATATTTTCAAGTTCGACAAGGCCGGAAAATATCTGATGCACTTCGGGACCAAGGGAAACGAACTCAAACAGTTTAACACCGCTCACGGGATGACTCTGGACACTCGTTATGAGCCGCCTCGCCTGCTGGTTTGCGATCGGAACCACCAGCCCAAGGGGCGGCTGTTGCATTATGGCCTCGACGGAGAATTCATTTCCGAAGTGGTCACCGGTCTGGGAATGCCAACGTCCGCCGCCGTCCAGGGAGACTATGTCTCGGTACCGGACCTGCACGGGCGACTGGTCATTCTCGACAAAAGCAACACCATCATTGCGGTACTCGGCCACAACTCGGATCCCTCAAAGCGAGTGAATTTCAATGTGCCTCAAGAGCAATGGATCGAAGGCGTCTTCAGTGGCACACATGGTTCCTACTGGGACCACGAGGGCAATCTGTATGTTCAGGACTGGAACGTCTCAGGGCGCATCATCAAGCTCGTGCGAGTCAGGTAAATGCCCGCCCATAAATCTCGTGCCGAACGCTATTGACCGGTTCGGCTGAGACTGGATGTAACGTGGCGCCCATCGCCGAGCCTCCCGATGAGACCTGGTGTGGCTGACGTGGATGGGCGTCCCTACTGTCGGCGTTTCTCTTTGTATGTTGCTCCGTTGTCTGCAGGCATGTGTTTGTGCCAGGCGATTACCTGCCGTGTTAGCTGGTCAACGATGGCTGGGTTCTCTTCGGCCAGGTTCAGCGTCTCGGACGGATCGGCGTTCAGATCGAACAGTTCGGCATCGGTTCCGTCGTACTCGCAGAGCAATTTCCAATTGCCATTCCGTATCGCCAGATCCGGCAGGTCGTCGTCGCCATAGAAGGCGTCGCGATCTGGCGGTCGACGGAAAAACACCGGCTTGTTGCGAGAAGCCTTTGACTTGCCAGTGATGACCCTGCCAAGCGGCTCGCCGTCGAATGTGACATCCGTGCCAGTGGTTACCCCCGAGATTTGGAGCAGCGACGGTGCGAGGTCGATCGCCGCGAAAACCGATTTTCGATTCACCGTGCCAGCCATTGTTTCGTCGATCAATCCCGGGCCCCATGCGATCAGCGGCGATCGAATGCCGCCTTCGTAAAGATGAGTCTTGAAGCCGCGATAGGGAGCTGCCGTTCCAGCTCCGAGTTCCGGGCCATTATCCGAACAGAGCAGAATCAACGTGTTGTTCCGCAGTTTCTCACTGTCGCGAATGAGGTTGAACAGTACGCCCAGCTGTTCATCCATCGTGTCGAGGACTCCGTGATAGAGAGTTCGTTTCGCGGCGTCACCGCGCCGAGCTTGCGGCGGAAAGAACGGCGAGTGGACATCGTCCGGCCAGACGTTGATGTAAAACGGCTGGTCCTTCGCCGCAGCAGTTTTGACAAAGTCAATCGCGGCAGAGGTAAACGCGGCAGTGACCTGGGAACGCTCCTTCCAGATGATCGTTCCTCGACCAAGCGTGTCTGATCCCAGGGTGTGCTTTTGAGGCGGTTTGCCATCGTACGCATCTTTCAACGCGAGTACACGGGGGCCGAGACCTTCGAAGTTGGTCAGCGAAGTGTCGAACCCGTACTCGGTGATCAACGGAGCCTCGCCGACGTCTCGTTGTCCTCCCATGTGCCACTTGCCGAAATGCCCGGTTGCATAACCCGAGTCGTGCAGCATCCGAGCCAGCATCGGCGCCGTGGGATCGAGCCACTGTGCGACTCCTCGTTCGTGGTTGGCTTTGCGGTTGCTCAAGTAAGAAGTGATCCGCCACCGCTGCGGATATTGCCCCGTTGAAATCGCAACACGCGATGGAGAGCAGATTGGCGAGTTGACATAAAATTGCTCGAACCGAATGCCTTCGGACGCCAGCCGGTCAATGTTCTGAGTCTCGACCGCTTCGTTCCCAAAGCACGAAAGGTCTCCCCAGCCCATGTCATCGATGAAGACAATGACGATATTCGGCTGCGACCGTTTGTCCGCAGCATCTGTCTTCGGCAGGTTGATCAACAACGGAGCCACAGCGAGGAGTATCACCAGGACACGAGATGTCGTCATTGTGAGCCCTTTGACGATGCGGATCGAAACGAAAAACACGCTGAACCTCAGACGCGACCAGCGACGCAGCGCGTATGGGTGGTACAGCCAGAATGGCTGTGCGCCTCAAGCACACAGATGCCTTTCATCAGTGACCAGTGCCAGTGCCAGGACCAGACTTGCGAAAACGAAACAGCTCCAAGAACAGCTCATTGCCCCGATCGACAACTTGCTCGTCTTCTTCAGGCCCTTGCGGACTTTGGGTGCATCCATCCTGTCACTACGCGATCTGGCCAAACTGGCCAGACAGTCGACTTCATCGAGGAAGTGAAATTGCTCACACGACGCGAAGCTCGAAGTAATTCAGACGCGGGCAATGTTCGAGTTTCTTGCTGATCAGGCAACTTTTCCAGGCGAGTCGACCGGCGCTCGTATGATCCATCGGGATCGTTTGAACAAACACCGAATCGCTGAGCGCGGTCCATTGTTGTGAACGATCGCAGACCTGGCTCAGCTGGCGATTCAGGTTCAGCGTTTCTCCAACGTAGAACTCCTTCTGAGTCTCGTCACTGAGAATGTAGAGGCCCGGCTGATCCGTCAGTGAGGTGTTTACGATCTCGTCAATCCGAGCGGCAGAATCGACAGCCGTCGGCGGTCGAAGCACGGCGGCTCGACCTCGTGCGAACTTTGCTTCTTTGCGAAGCTTCAACGCGGCCCACCGATACTCAAGCGAAGTACGTCCAGGGGCGAGTGCCGCAGCCCGACGGTCGAGTTCCGCACCGAGTGCTGGATCGCAAAGGATTTCGTCGAGGCTCACTGCGGCGTTGTCGTTCAGCATACTTTGCCACGCGATCTCGCTGGCAAACATGAAGTCGTCACAATCTTCCCAGCTAAAGTTGGTCCGTCGCGTACCAGGTATCTGTGCCAACTGTCCCGCTTTCCGCAGACGGAACAGCAGCGTGTTCCACGTGCGGGCATCGCCAACAAGGCTGAGTCGGTTACAGAAGTCGACGAACTGCTGATTGAGATCCGGGTCCACAACGACACGATCAACCGAGAAACCGTCATGAGTGGCCACGTAGGCTTCGGCGACACCGTGCAGGGTCAGCTCAAGCTGAATCTGGTCGTATCGCTCT
>JAQBWV010000450.1 GCA_027624335.1 Planctomycetota bacterium | reverse complement strand
CATTTCCTTTGTCGACTTCAAGCGACGAATGCTGGCGCTGGCAATCGTCGTCGTGCTTCCGATCGTCGCAGGCGGATTGTTTCCCGGCTACTTCTACGCGTTCGTCAACCGGATGTTGCTCGGCAGTTCCCAATACCCGACCAGGACTCAGATCGTCGAAGTCCTTGTGAACGGCCAAACGGTCATCAATGAATCTGGAACTGTCCTCTCTGAAGTGACGAGCCCGTTTGGACAGCCGCTGACCTTCGAGGTCCACGTGGAAGGCGAGACACCCGCCTCCGACGCGCGCGCCGTTCAGATTGAAAGTCTTGACCGCCGAGTGTCAACAGAAGTCCGGCTGACGGCTCCGGATTCAACCGGCACCCCCGCGACGTTAGACGCCGAGGTCCGCACAGCATCGCCTGAAGACACTCTGCTGACACTCGAGGGCGAGCTGCCGAGATTGATGGACTCTGTCACAATTCAAGTGTTCGTCGGCGATGCCCGTTCGCAGAAAATCACAATTAACGCAACGCCGTTACCGGTCGTGGAAACAGAACTGTCCGTCACTCCGCCAGAGTACGTTCGCGCCGTGACACCACCAGCTGAATTGGCAGAATCCCAAAGAGCGCTCTCCGTCGTGGAAGGGTCCCGAATTGACCTCACCGTTCGCAGCCTCAACAAGCCGCTGGAGATGGTCGAATTGACCATCGGTGACCAAAACTACCGACTAGCACCATACGACTCTGAAAACTTCGTTTGGACGCTTGACGTTCTCGGAACAGCCTTCGCCAACGTCTCAGAAACGGTGAGATATCAGATTCAGGTCAGAGACGCGCAGGGGCTACAACTGGAAAGCCCCATTCACGGCACCATCCGACTGAAAACGGACCAGCCACCGCGGCTCGCGATTTCCGCGAGAACCCGCAAAGTCGTCGCTACCGCGAAGCCGCCGATCATCTGGTCCGCGTCTGACGATTTCGGACTGTCGCGGGTCTTTGCACGAATTCAGGTGGCTCGCGCCGACGGTGAAGTAACGGAAACGAATGTCGATGTCGCCACGAAGTCCGACAACGAAACACCTCAGACGTCACTTAGGGGCACGTACGATCTCGACCTGTCGGCTCTGAAACTGGTAAAAGGCGACGAGCTAAAGATCACATTCGCCGCGTACGACTACCGAGGCGACTCAGAGCCGGCCATCAGCTACAGCGAACCGATCCAGCTCCAACTGACCGACAGACAGGGCATCCTGTCCGGCCTACTGGAGACCGATGAAGAATCCGCCCGACAACTCGACGCCATCATCCGTCGTGAACTGGGTATTGGAGATTCCAAATGATGCAGCGACTTACACACTCGCGTCGTGACCTCGGCAGTCTGTTTCGTCGACTCAGCATCGCCGCGCTGGCAGTCTTTCTACTGACGCTGACAGGCGTCCCCGACTCCGCGAATGCGGTCGATAAGATTGCATTGCGTCGAAAGCAGATTGATCAACAACGGGCGCGAGCCATGGCCCAGAAGCTGGTTTCCAGCGCAATCGACCTGCAGATTAACCAACTGGAAGACAACGGGCTGACGGACCTGCCGATCTACAAAGAAATTCGGTCGATGCGAGGCAACATCGGCGAGCTTGTGGAAGCGGAAATGGCGGACGTCGTGACGATGCTGCTCGACGCTCAACAGCTTGACTCCGCCGCAGAGCGAGACTCGAAATTCATCTCCGCCCGCGGCACGATTCGCGACATCGTCATCCGCCTGGCTGTCGAACGGCACAACCTGCTGCGCCGACTTCGCAATGCCGAAATCGCCGAGCAGGTCAAACGGTTGATCCGCCTCGAAGCGGCAGTAATGACTGTCACCAAAGGGCTACCCGAAGTCTCACAGACTCGCCGCGAGCAACTGGCCGTCCGGGCGATCGAGGATCAACGGGATATCAAAGGATTGTTCCTGCATCTCGTCGAAACACTGGCGGATGTCAGCTCGTGGGATGGAGCAATCGGACAGGGAGCAACCAAAGGACTCGGCATCCTGAAGAAGGAAGACGTCGGCCTGCATCTTGATCGAGCTGGCACCGAACTCGCCGCAGCCCGGTTTGCCGCTTCGGCCATCGAGCAGGCTCAAGTCGTCGTCGGCCTGAAGAAGCTGCTCGACGAAGTGCTGCATACTCAAGGGTTGATCAGTTCGGATTCTGAGTCGATCTTTCAGCGTATTGAAGAACTCGCTCAGAAACAGAGTGAGATCCGCGCGAAAGTTCAGAATGCTGATTTGACAAAGCCCGATAACGCCAGCGATCTGACCGCCGAACAAGAAGAATTCAAAGCGGAACTGGAAGAATTGGTGGAAGCAGTCGCTGACAATCCTCAGGCTGCCGAACACGTACAGGAGGCGATCGAAGCCGCCACTCAGGCGACCGAGCAGATTTTCTCCGAACAGACTGAACAGGCTGTGAGTGCTCAACGACTTGTGGAAGGTCACCTGGCTGCCCTGCTGGACAAACTGCAGCAGGACATTCAGGAACAGCTCGGGGATAAGACTGCCACGGAACTGGCGGCGACGGTCAAAGATCTGGAAGCGACGAAAGCAGAACTCGAACAAGTCAAAGCACAGCAGCAGACGGCTTCCGTTACCGCTGAGCAGGACCCTGCCAAAGCGGCCCAACAGGAAAAAGCCGTTGCAGCGGCCATCGAGGCCATTCAGGCAGCCGTTGCAAAACGTGATCTTCCAGATCAGCTCGAAGCGACGATTGCGGCTGCTGATGAAGCGGTCGCCAACGCTATGGAAGCCGCGCAGAAAGCAGCCGACGCCAAAGCTCCGACTGATTCAGAAGAGCAGTCAAACTCAGAAGAGGCATTTCAGAATGCGGCTGACGCCGTTGAGCGAGCCTTAGCCAGCACGACGGAATCACTCGCCGAAGCACAGCGAATGGAAGCGGCCGTCAAGATCGGAGAACTGGCTCGCGCTGCCGAAGCTCTCGAACGTGCCGCCGCTGCTGAGCGAAAAATCGCCGAAACGGCTAACGAAATCGCCGCAGGAGAAGCAGTCGCCCCGGAAGCGGCGCA
>JAQBWV010000123.1 GCA_027624335.1 Planctomycetota bacterium | reverse complement strand
CGGACGGTGTCAGTTTCACAACGTGCTCTCCGGCCGGTAATTCCAGACGCGTCACCTGAATCCGGTCGGGTAGCAATCCCCAGCATCGAGTGTCGGCCGACTCACTGGCTTCCCAGGCTACTCCCACAGCATCCATCGCAAAGCTTGCGAGCGGATCGTCGATGTTTGCCGCAGCTTTCGTCGCGTAGATCGCTCCCTTCTTGACGACTCGCCGCACGACCGCTCGAGCCATGACGCGGGGAAATATTGCAGCGTACTGGTCGACTGCCAACTGACCGACGTCGGTGATGGTTCTGGTCACTCCGGAAATGCCATCACCCGTCTCGACGAGCACCGAGTCGATGCGATTCGGACTGCGAACAACCACCGGAACCTTGATCGGTGCAATCGTCGGAGGCAACGAGTACTTCGACGTTGCCGTCAGAATTCGATCGGCGATCAACAGAGCGCTTGATGTGGGGGTTTCCGATCGCTCTTCCTTGTACGGACCTCGACCGACCATCGTGAAGACGTACAGAACGCCATTCCCGGCTTTTGAATGGTGACCGCTGGTGACTCGCTGCAGATCATCGTTCGCTTCTTTGAAAGACGGTTCCCAGCTGGCGACCAGCTGAATGGCTCGCATTGCTTCGTCGTAGTTGGTGTGAGTTGCTTCCTGAATCGCACCGTGAATGTACGCTCCCAGTGCGACACGTTTGTAAGCCAGCCGAGGATTATCGCCCGGCGATTCGCCTTCCGCGAAGATAATCTGCCGTTGTTTGTCGCCAACCTGCAAGGCGTAGGCAGAAGCATCTTCGCCATCGGCCATCAGATTGGACAAAGCCAGAAAGCAGCGAACGAGAACCTTTTCGTAGTCCTCACCTGAATAGGCGAGCCGGTTATCATCGGAGACCGTCGAAAGAATCGACTCGCTCACATCCTTCTGCTCCAGATGATCAAACCGGTCGCGAACTTCACGAAGAGTTCGTTCGGCATCTCGCGGGCGTCCATCGGCAAGCTGCAGTATGGCGCGGTTCAGTTTCAATGCATCCACATTGGATTGCCGGCTGCTGATTTCACGCTCGACAATCGACTCAGCCTGTTCAATTCGGCCCGAGTAAAAAGCGGAACGAACTGACTCCATCCGTTGAGCATGTGTCGCGCACCCCGACACCGTGAGAACTCCAGCGAGACTCACAAGCAGCATCAGGTTGAGACAACAGACGCGCAACGTGGCAACCTTGTGTAACTCGAACTGACTCTTTGGAAAGAGAGGTGTGGCCGCCTGCAAAAGTTGAATCGCCGAGGGCGCAGGGGTCACCGAGATAGTTCTCAGCCTAAGCGTCATCGGCAATTGAGATTCGTCACCTGTTAGTAGTGCTTCGCTTTGCCAAGCACTGACTTGTGATATCCCTTCCGAATCTTCTCCGATGTCTTCTGAGCCACGCCCGTGTGGATATTCACCAGCTCAAGCGTCAGGACGTAATCCCGCTGGTAGTCCGATCCGTTGCTGTGAGTGGTTCCAGATGTGACGCGGGCAAACAGCAGGTAATCGATCGGATTTCCCTGCTTCTCCATGACCTCTTGAAAAAGTCGCTGGTTCGCAGGCAGGAACAGTTCATCAGGACGCAGCTGGCTTTCTCGTAGTCCCGCTTCAACAAAGCGGCGGCTGATCGGCTGATAGACCTGAGCGTCGACGATTTTCTGATCGATGATTTCGTAAAGCTGGTCTTTGAAGTCGCCCAGCTCTTCCGAGCTGGCGTTTTCGATTCCACAGAAGCAGATCTTCTTTGGAAAGGTCGCCTTTTCATTGAACCCGGCCTGTTGAATGGCCCCGGCGGATTCTTTGGCCAGCAGATCGACGACGGCTTTCTGAACCAGTGGTTCAAACACGCTGGCGCCGGCTTCATGGCTGCCAACCATGTTGTCATCGCCGTCTTCAAGAATATGAGCGTATTGCTTGCCGCGGCAGCCTGTAATCATCAGAGCCGCAAGTGAACCGCCAGTCTGGCTGCACAAGCGCAGAAATCGTCTGCGAATCATCGTGAATCCTTTCACGAGACATGTTGGAAGCGCGGAGACGAGAATTCGCTCCGGGAGGGTCGCGGATAATAGCTCGGTAAATGTTTTACCGCGAGATGAGTTACGGCTGCCCTGTTTCAGCGGCAGGAGGCTCCGGCGCGTCGCTCATGTCCGAGTCATCGTGGAACATAATGCCCGGTTCCGGACCTGGTGGAATCGCTGCAATTTCTTCTCCGGTCAGGGCTTTCAACCAGGCTCGAGCCAGCGGTCGAAACTGACTCTCCGGGAAGCCAGCAAGGAGGTCTCTCAAAGCAGCACTCGCCTCGGCACACTTGCCGGCTTCGATACTGGCCATGGCCAGAGTCCACTGCAACAGTGCAACTTCGGAAGCGGTATCAATCAGTGTTCGAGATGCGACCAGAGTCTGACTTGCTGGCCAGATATTCGATTCCCCCAGAAACTGCGGCGTCGGCATCGAAAATGGCAGGGTGGCCAGCATCGCCTGTGTACTCGCCTGCTGAACTTGATCGATTCGTTTCGAACACCGACTCATGGCGGCTGGATAATTGCCCAAAGCCATATCAAGCCAGCATGCCTGTAGAACGATTGGTAATGGAATCGCCGAATCAGTGCTCATCTGCTCGAATGCGGCGAACAACGTCGACGCTTCTTCAAAGCGACCGGCCTCGACCAGCAACATCGCCAGTTGCAGTTCGGCTGACGGATTACCGGAAACCATCAACCGATCCTCTTCGAGCAACTTTAATGCGTGCCCGGAAAAGCCTGCCTGATGCAACGCCGCGGCCAACTGAATTGGATCGAAATTGTCCTGCAGCATCGCCTCTTTGATCCGACCTTCCACCGTCTCGATCTGAGGGGCAAGCTGCTGTTTGACCTGGTTCAGCCGGCGAGCAAGCTGCAGCGTGTGGTCATCGAATTCTGACTGATCCCGAAAAACGGCAAGAGCACGGTCGATCATTTCAAGGGCGAGATCGCCTCGGCCTGACGAAAAATAAAGGTCTGCCAGGCTAGACAGCACATCGACATCATCTGGAGCAACCGTAAGCGACTGTCGATAAGCCAACAGACGCTGGTAGAAACGCTGTTGCGTCGGTACCTGCAACTGATACTGGCTCATAATTCCCGATTCGATTCCGTCGAGAACTCCGTGGATGTCAGCCAGAATCCGAAATGTATTCGGGTTGTCAGGTTCTTCACCGACACCGGCGACAGCATCGCGAAGCGCCAGCGAAGCCAGCCCCATCGCGTCTTCCTGATTCATGGAAAGAAGTCCTCGGGCGGCAGCAGACAGATGAGCGAGTTCGTGCTGCGCTCGAAATCCTAAGCTCGATGATGGTCGTTCGGGCAGCGAAAGAAATCTCTGATAACCGGACGGTGGACGAGGCCATTCCAGTCTCGCCGGCACGTCAGAATTAGCTCGGCAATCGTCAAAGGCAAGCTTCCTGAACAGTCCCGGCTTCGGTGTTGACGGAACGTCTTCCGAGGCCACGGAATCAGCTCGTCGAAAGAATGCCGTCGTGGCTCCCAGTGCGACGAGGTTCCAGTCATCTGACGCGGTGAGGTCAAGGTACGAGCTGTAATCAGGAGACGCTCCCCACATGCGAGGAGTTACCAGTTCGACCTGAAAGCTCTGGAAGGTGGTTTGCCAGAGGTCACGTTTTTCGATCCAGTCGTCTTGAGACGATTCGCCCGTCGCCGCCGTCGAATCAGCATTCGAAGGATCAGCGACAGGGGTGCTCTTCGACGATCCACGCAGTGCAAAGCGAGTCTGGTTATGGATCCGCAGAATGTCGTCGCTGCCAGCGCCGCCGGAGAAGACGCCGACGCGGCTGTCAACAAACGTAGGAACTCCATGCCACAACAGGATGTCGCTCTGGTCGAGTCGGAATGTGAAGATGCGGGCTTCGCCCGTTGCTTCCAGCTCACTGGCGGTTCCGTCGAGCATTTTCGCGAACCACGGAGAAAACCCCAGTCCGACTCGTCGACCTTCCGGTCCCATCAGACGACCACTGATTGCCAGGAAGGCGACGGTCGCGAAGCCAAGCACCGTGATCGCTCGCCCGACTCGTGACCAGAGCACCTCGAATGTGTCGATGGAGTATTCCTGACGACAGTGTGCCTGATACCAGCTCTGGCCGTTCAGTGAAGCGAGCACGCACGCAATCAAGGTCGCGGCTCCCAGCTCGTGCGAGCACAGCACAGACAGACCCAGCGTCACGACGAATGCCAGGAAAAGTCCGACATTCACCCGAGCGGCGTTCATGATAGAAGTAGCGACCGCCATGACAGCAATAAGCAGTGCCGCGATTGTGTGCTGATTCAAATTGTTCCAGACAGCGCTATCAAACAGCGAAACCAGCTGTATCTCTTCAGGGAGGCTGATCCGTCCGGCATACTTGGCCAGAGCCGGAATCTCGACACCATAAAGCTGAAACGGAGACAGGATGGTGTGCCAGCCGAAAGGGTGAACCATCAGGGCCACTAGTCCCGCTCCAGCGGCGATCGTCAAATCTTTCAGCGAAGCGTTGGCGTGATCTCCGCCGCGTCCGAACTTCTGTCCAACGCTCGTTCCAACCAGCCAGGCCAGCAGAATGAGCCATCCAATAAATGCACGAGGATCGAGATTGCTCCACACCGCCAGCGAAACAACAAGACACCATAACGTCGATCGTTTCCCCGTCTGCGACCAGGCATACAGACTGTGCACCACCCACGCGGTTCCGAGCAGCGTGACCACTTGCGGCAACGCGGTGAATTGAAGGTGAGTCACTAACAGAGCGACTCCCGCGCAGACTGAAGTCCACCAGGTGGGAGCATCCTGACGAGTGATGCCGTTCAGAATGTAAAACGTCGCCCCGGCAGCCAGAGCCGTAAACAAACTCAACGCCGTTGCACCACCAACTCCATGTAATCCTGCAATGGTGAGGTCAAACAGCCACGCGAGATTCACCCAGGGACGTTCCGCTGCCGTGTACGAAAACACGTCAGTCGCGGGAGGAAACACGCCATTGGCTGCCAGATACTCACCAGTGCGAATTCGAACCAGCGTGACCGTGTCAGAGATCTCGCGACAGCCCAGCAGAAATGCGAGCAACACGACGGCCCAACGCAGCATGAAGTCGCCACGAATGGCTTCATCCTCGACAATTTCCGGCGTCAACGGTTCCCAGTCGGGCAGATCGTCTACTGGAGTGGCGTCGGGTTCGGATTCCGAATCAGCCGCGACCACATTCGACGAGCCGCCCGCAGTTGGCGACTCGTCTTGAGCAGCTGAATCGCCGCTCAAGACGGCAGCTCCTGGTTCCTCGGACGGTGGTGCCGATGAGTCGGTCGAGCCGATCGTGTCGTCAGTCGCCGGGACAACGTTTCTGAAACCAACCGGTTCCTGTTCCGTGGGATCTGCCACAAGAGCCTCTGCGCTTTGAAGAACTGAAGATCAGTAGACAACGACGAAACGATGTCTCATGTAGAGAAGGCGTGCAGACTACGATCCCCGGCAGAGCAGAATCAACGACAGACGCCGAACGGACTGCTGACGATGTTCACTCAGGTCAGACCGTATCGCCTTGTTGCATTCTCGAAACATCCCCGACGTCGCCTGATGAAGACCGGAATCCAACAAGCCGGTGCCGCGAGATGCCAGACTTCACACGTCAGCTGCTCAGTAGTGCATGCCGACTCGCGCGAAAGCAAGATCTCCAGGGTCGAAGTCGCCGACATTGGATCGGAAGCGCAGGCGGCGACCAAACTCGTATCCGATCTCGCCAAAGTACGTGATGCCGGAAATGTGACGCTTTTCCCATCCAAGATGGACTCGCCAGTTGGAGTAGGTCGCGACATCTTCCGCACCAGTGCTTTGCTGAATCCGCCAGGAGCGACCGTAGAAACCGCCGCCAATGTACGACCAGATCTCTCCTTCGCGAACTTCCTTAACGAAGCCTGCCAGCTTCCACTCCGGAAACAGAATTTCGAACTGCAGACGATCGTTTGGTTGCCAGACGATGCCAGCAACCGGGAGGAACTGCTGAGTTTCCAGGTTCAGGTAGGCTGTGCCGAAAACCAACTGCAGGTCACGAGACCATTCGTAGGTGAACAGCGACAGCCCCGTGATTCGCAAAGCATCCAGGTCTTTCCTGATTTGAAAATCGCTGAAGAGTCCAGCGCCGAGTTCAACTCGCATGCGCCAACGTTCGTCGATCTGGTGCATCCAGGCGAATTCAACCTGCAGATCGAAAAGCTGCTTTTCGAGTTTGGTTTTCGCGGACCCCAGACCTTCGTGCAAAGCAACTGACGGCGTGACGGTAATCCCGCGAATCTTGGGCAGTCCAACCGTGACGCCACCGTAAAACGTTGCCAGACCAAAATCATCCGAGCTGACCGCCGCTTCGCCGTTGGCGTCCGCATGCCAGTGTTCCAGCCGCAACCAGCTTCGATCCTGAGGATGCGTCAGTGCGGGGTCGCGAGGGATGTCACTGCGAGTTGCTCGTCCGGCGTATTCTTCGATCAGGTCGATCCAGTCGAGTTCGCCATTCCGGTTCCCCGAGTCAAACAGCGGAGGGTCGAGCCGAGGTAACGGGATCAACGGATTCGGTTGCGGCAGCTCCGGGAAACTCAATCCGCTGCCGTCGTCCAGAATTTCGATCCCACCTCCGAAGTTGACCGGTCCGCTGGCTGAGCTGCGGTTCTGATACAGCTCCTGAAGCTGAAACGGATCAATGATTGACGGTGGAATCAACGGGTTCTGAGGCGGAGCGGGCAGTGCCGGCAATAGATCATTCGGTCTGAGAACCGGGCCGGGCGGTGATGGCTGTCCGTGAGTCTGCCCGGCTCTCTGCTGAGCCGTGTCTGCACGATGAGTCGATGGTGTTCCAGGAAAACCCGGTGGAGAATCTATCGGTCGTGGAATCGCCGGAGCAATGTCGTCGATCCTCGGTGCCTGCCCCGAACCTCCGGAATTGGCCAGAGAAGTCATGCGAAGCGGCAGCCCGGTCAGCGGATCAATCGGCTCGCCAAGCCCGACGGGGACTTTGTTTTCGCCAGCGTCCGGCTGGCTCTGCGGAATAATCTGGCCATTCGGTCCCTGAGTTCCCCAGGGCGCAATCAGTCCGTAACTGCCGGGAGCCTGCTGCGCGACGCATCGCGATACAGTTCCAGGCAGAGCAAGAACAATGATGCAACTGAAAAGTTGGGAAATTCTCACCAGAGAAGGTGCCGCGGAAGGGCGTGACGTACGGAATCGAGAATCGATCCCTGAGGAAGGGGATGGTGGGATATCAGGATCAACGAAAACGCGTCAATACCAGATGAGCCTGCAGCCCACTTCGAACGCCGTTTTCGGATCGGAGTTCCTTACCGATACTCGCAACTGATAGCTTATCCCGGTCTCACCTTCAGGGAGCTATTCATGTTTCGACCGTTTTTGTCTGCTCTGATCGTCGTTCTGGTATCTGCGACTTACGCGTCGCTGCTCTATGCGGACGAGGCCGAAGAAAAGAAACCGCCGGCTGTAGATGACTCCGGCATGGAACCCACCGTTGCCGCTCTGGCGGAACGTGTGCGAAAGTCGGTGGTCATCGTTTCGTTTTCCGGTCGCGACGGAAAGCAGCAGGGACTCGGCACAGGCTTCGTGGTTTCATCTGACGGGCTGATTGCCACCAATCTGCACGTGATCGGCGAAGCGCGGCCCATCGATGTGCAGTTTGCTGACGGTCGCAAGTTTTCAGTCATCGCTGTTCATGCAACAGAAAAATCGATGGACCTGGCGGTGCTCAGGATAGACGCGAAGGACCTGACGCCGCTGGAACTCGGCGACTCTGATGCTCTTAAACAAGGCGAACAGGTAATCGCCATCGGGAATCCACTCGGGTTTCGTCATAGCGTTGTCAGCGGCGTTGTGTCGGAGAAACGGGAACTCGAAGGCAAACCGATGATTCAGGTGGCCATTCCGATTGAACGCGGTAACAGCGGCGGACCGCTGCTTGACATGCAGGGCCGCGTGCACGGCATCGTGACGCTCAAGTCACAGGTGACGAGTAATCTGGGATTTGCCGTCGTCGTGAACGCGTTGAAGCCGCTGCTGGAAAAACCTAACCCCATCCCGATGTCACGCTGGACGACGATCGGCACCATTGATGAACGGGAATGGAAGACTGTGTTCGGCGCGCGGTGGAGGCAGCGAGCCGGGCGTCTCAGCGTTGACGAAGCCGGCACGGGCTTCGGTGGTCGGTCACTGTGTCTATCAACGATGGAGCAGCCCAAAGTCCCGTTCGAAGTGGCAGTGTCAGTGAGATTTTCGCCAGAGGCCGGTGCCGCCGGGCTCGTTTTTCAGGCTGACGGCAAGGACCGGCATTATGGTTTCTACCCCAGCAATGGTCGCCTCCGACTGACCCGTTTCGACGGGCCGAGCGTTTATCAATGGAAGGTTCTGGAGGAACTGCCTCATCAGGCCTACATCCCCAACGACTGGAACGATCTGAAAGTCCGTATCGAAGCCGAGCGGATCCTGTGCTACATCAACGACGAACTGGTCATTGAGTCGACAGATTCCGGCCTGACCAGCGGAGCGGTCGGGCTGTGCAAGTTTCGCGATACCGAAGCTGAGTTCCGTCGGTTCCGCGTTGGAGACAAACTCACCAGCGAACGACCGTCTGAGGAAATCGCCAGACGAATTTCCGAGACGGTGACAGCACTTTCCGTGGACCGTCCAGCCAGCAATGAACTTGTCGATCGTCTGCTTCCGGATGGAAAGTCCACTTCAGAAGTGTTGCGGCGTGAGGCGAAACTGCTGGAGCAACGTGCGCAGCGAATGCGTGAACTTGCCGTCGCCGTTCACGCGCGAAAGACTCAACAGGAACTTGCCATCGAAGTCGCAAAGAAGCCGAAAGACTTCGACCTGCTGCGAGCCGCTTTGCTCCTGTCACGAATTGACAACGAAGAAGTCGACGTCGATGTCTACCTCCGGGAAGTTGATCAGCTTGTCGAAGATATTCGGAACGACATTGTTGATGATGCCTCCGAGCAGGATCGGCTGGCCTCGCTCGATCGGTTCCTGTTTGAACAACTTGGATTTCACGGAAGCCGCACGAATTACTACCACCGTTCGAACAGCTACCTCAACGAAGTCATCGATGACCGGGAAGGGCTGCCGATCACGCTGTCCGTACTCTATATGGAACTGGCAAGGCGACTAGGGTTGAAAGTTGTCGGCGTCGGACTGCCGGGCCACTTCGTCGTTCGCTTTGAACCTGAAAAGGGTGACTCAAAACTCATTGATGTCTTCAATAATGCTGAGCTGATGACAGTGGAAGCGGCGAGAGTCACGATCCGATCCCGGCTCGATGGTGGCGTCGATGACGAAGAAATTGAAAAGATCACCAGCTCGTTCCTCGAAGCATCGCCGCCTAAGGCGATTCTGTTACGCATGCTTAGCAACCTGAGAAGTGTTGCTGAAGAAGATCGCGACGTGGATTCGATTCTGCGGTATCTCAACACGGCTCTGGTTATCGATCCTGACAGCCTCGAAAGCCGAGCCCGGCGAATCGACCTGCAGATTCGCACAAACCGCATCGCCGAGGCGCTGGTCGACATCGACTGGATGCTCGAACAGCGACCGGCAGGCATGGACGTGAATCAGGTGATGCAACTCCGCGCCGACATGGAAGCGCGACTGCAACAGTAAACGACGAATGAGTCGCGGCGCGGCAGAATCTCCATGATTGATGACCACGGATAGTCACGGATTCATGCGGATGGCTTTGGATGCTCCAAAAGATCATCCGTGTTTTATCTGTGTAATCGGTGGTTCTTGGATTTAGTTGATTGTCAGAAAAACAAAATATTGAAGGTGGCCAAAGCGGAGTTCACCACACGGAAGCTGCGAGGCAACAACTGCACTCCGTGGATTCCTCAGCGATTCAACGTTCGTATTGAATTCCGCCCATGCTGGATATCACCCGTTCTCATGCATGACTTCGAACTTGTCAGCGACTACGCACCGGCCGGAGACCAGCCGGCGGCGATCGAGAAACTCGTTAGCGGCATCAGGGAAGGCAAGCGCGATCAGGTGCTGCTGGGAGTGACCGGCTCGGGTAAGACATTCACGATGGCCAACGTCATCGCGCAGATGAATCGACCAACACTGGTGCTGTCGCACAACAAAACTCTGGCAGCTCAGCTGTATGGCGAGTTCAAAGAGTTCTTCCCCAACAACGCGGTCACCTACTTCGTCAGCTATTACGACTACTATCAGCCCGAGGCGTACATCCCCCAGCGGGACATCTACATCGAGAAAGACTCGTCGATTAACGAAGAGATCGACCGACTGCGGCTGCTCGCCACCAGCGCGCTCGTTAGCCGTCGTGATGTGATTGTCGTTGCCAGTGTGAGCTGTATTTACGGGCTCGGTTCGCCGAAAGACTATCTCGAGATGATGGTCCCGCTGCAGCTGGGAGACGAAATCGATCGCGACAAGCTGCTGCTGAAACTTGTCGACATCCATTACGAACGTAACGACTACGAACTGGCTCGCGCGAAGTTTCGAGCGCGCGGCGACGTCATCGAAGTCTGGCCTGCGTATGAGGAGTTCGCGTTTCGGATCGAGCTGTGGGGCGACGAAGTTGAAAGTCTGTCGATCATTAACCCGCTTACTGGAGAAGAGGCGAAGAAGCAGGACGCCGTTTACATCTATCCGGCGAAACACTTCGTGATGCCGATGGAGAGAATTGAAGCGGCTGTATTACTGATCGAAGCGGAACTCCACGAACGACTGGAACACTTCAAGAAGGCAGGCAAGCTGCTGGAAGCGCAGCGCTTGCAGGCGCGTACGCGTTACGACGTTGAATTGCTGCGTGAGACCGGCTTCTGCCCCGGCATCGAAAATTATTCACGAGCGCTCGCCGATCGTAAGCCGGGCGAACCACCATACACGCTGCTCGACTTCTTCCCCGAAGACTCGCTGCTGCTGATCGACGAGTCGCATGTTACGATTCCGCAGATTCGAGCCATGTGGGCCGGCGATAACTCGCGGAAGACAACGCTCGTCGAACACGGATTTCGGCTGCCAATGGCGCTCGACAATCGCCCTCTCAAATTTGATGAATGGAACGCACGACCGGGTCAGCGACTTTTCGTCTCAGCAACTCCGGCCGCCTGGGAACTCGAACAAACCGGCGGAGAAGTCGTCGAGCAGGTGATCCGCCCCACAGGCCTGGTCGACCCGATCATCCACATCGTCCCGGCACGTGGACAGGTGCCGCATCTGATGGGAGAAATCCGTCAGCGCGCTGAGAGTGGCGAGCGAGTACTGGTGACCGCACTGACGAAGCGGCTGTCTGAAGACCTCTCGACTTACCTGCTGGAAGAAGGCATTCGCTGCAAATGGCTTCATTCGGAGCTCGACGCCATCGAACGAGTCGAAATTCTTCGTGAACTGCGCGAAGGTAAGTTCGACGCAGTGGTCGGTGTGAACCTGTTGCGCGAAGGTCTTGACCTGCCCGAAGTCTCACTCGTCGCCATTCTTGATGCCGACAAAGAAGGTTTTCTGCGAAGTGCCACCAGCCTGATCCAGACGATCGGTCGCTCCGCACGAAACGTGAATGCCAAGGTGATCCTCTATGCCGACAAAGTGACGGACTCGATGCAGCAGGCCATCGAAGAAACCAGTCGTCGCCGGGAATTGCAGATCGCCTATAACGAAGCCAACGGGATCACGCCGGAGACCATCCAGAAGGCGATTCGAAGAGGAATCGAGGAAGAGATCGCTGCAAATAACCTCGTGCTCGAAGCGGGCGGCGTCGACCAGACGCAGTACGTCACGCAGGAGTTCATCAACGAACTCGAAGCCGAAATGATGAAGGCCGCCGAGAGTCTGGAATTTGAACGAGCCGCGCAGCTCCGCGACCGCATCATGCAGCTACAGCAGCAGATCGGACAGGAAGTATCGCTGACCGGATCGGAACCGACCGGGCGACAATCGAAGAAGCCTCGCCGAGGCCGCAAGGGCGCCGGACGCGGGCGAGTCCCAAAGCCCGAGAAGCCAGCGTAAATCCGATGTGGCGTACTTTTCTCTCGTCGCACACGAAGGCACAGAGGCGCGAAGGGTTTGTTTGGAGGGAGTACAACATAGTCATCGACCGATGGCGCGTTGAGTGTTTTCCTGATGAGCGAAGTCAGTTCGTGGGCCCAATTCTTCGTTCTTCGTGGTATAGCGCCTTCGCGTGACCCTTTCCTCATGTTGCAGAACTGATCCAGAAGCCTGCGGAACGCCGCAATGGACGAATCAGTCAACAATGTGCAAATGCAGACTGTTTCCATGACTTTTTCAAGTTCCGATCAGGAAAACTGTACTGATTTTCTGATGCCTGACGGTTGTGATGACGAAAATGAGTACGGTGCAGTTCCCGCCGCTCGGAACGTGTCGTCACTCAACTCGTAGCGTGTAAGCAGATCATGAAGCACACCAGCAACAGTTCGGACCGCTCGGCTCGCAAATCTGCCAGTCAAAGTCCTCTGATGTTTGAAATTTCTCGGGGCCGCACGGACTCTCCTTTGCGTCCGATCAATCGCGACCGGTTCCTGATCGGATCAGGTGAACGGTGCGACCTGAGACTGGGCGGTCAGGACGTTCCTGCCGTACACAGTGTGGTTCATATCGATGGTGACCAGATTTGGCTGGAAGCTCTGGCGGAATCGCCGGAAGTTCGTGTCAACGGTCGCCTGACTCGGTCTGCGGCGCTGGAACCAGGTGACGCACTGGAAATCGGCTCATTCTGCCTGACGCTGCACCGTACGAGTTCAGTGCAGCCTGTCCCGGCTCCCAGGATTCACGGAGCACGGGTTTCCGAGATCCTGACTGAAGAAGAATCCGCAGACCTACTGGACATCGAGGACCTGTCGGCTCGGGAACTGGTCGATCTGATCGAACAGGAAGAAGCCTTGATCGAAGAGTTCGAATCGCGGCGACAGATGGGTGCTCAAGCACTTCTCGACGTTCTCAATCAGCGATTCGGACCAGATGTCAGTGATGACAGCCAGACGGTCGACGCGACTCCGGACACCAGGCAGCTTCTGCACGAACTGCAAATGGCGATCATCTCGCTGAACGAGTTTGCTCAGGATTTCGAGCAGCGTACGGACCGGCTCAGCCAGCGGGACACTCACCGTGCTGCGAATTCGCTGCTGGATTTCCAGAAGCAGATTGTCAGCCGGCTGGATGGCGTTCTGGAAAAAATTGCCTGTATCGACGAGGCGGACCGACGTCGAATGCCGCGTCGCGACGTCGCCTGATCGACGTTCGGGCTGGCATAAAGCGTCGGTGGATCGTTCGGTTTTCAAATCGTTCGTACGCTTCACGTCGCGATATGTCCGACACTCTGGAACGTTCTACAGCCAGACACCTTCAGATAGCCGCGCGGCGAATACGTTTCGCTGCCCCTTACTTACTGGTCAGCCGGATGATGCCGTCCCAGTCGGCTGGTGCCCGGCGGTTGTGCTGGACAATCGGCATTGCCAGAAAGTCCTGCGCTCGGTCTCCGGCTGGCATCCGGTGCAGCGATTGCCAGGCGCTTTCCCAGTCTCCGTTGATGAAACAGTTGACTCCGTGTTCATACTGAGCGATGTGTTCGTCGGTCAGCAACGGAAACTCGTGCTCCGGAGGCAGCAGCTCGCTGACGAAAACGGGAGTCTCCATGCCAACGGGAATGACTCGGCCAAGTCGACGAGTGCGGGCTTCTGAATGGCCCAGCTTCTCTCTGACGAGTTGGGCAGTTGCCTCATCAAGAACAATTGGAACTCGTAGCTGTGAGGTCATTGTTTCCAGCCGGCTGGCGAGATTCACTACTGGACCAAAGACGGTGACTTTGACCTGCTCTGTCGTACCAATCTTTCCGGCGACCGCTCGCCCGTGAGCGATGCCAATCCCCATCTCAAAATCAGCCAGAGTGTGTCCCGGAGTCGCCGCCGCAGTCACGAACGCCTTGCGGATGGCGAGTGCCGCGCGGCACGCGTTCAGCGGTGCCGACTCTGACGCAAAAGGCCAGCCCCAGAATCCCAGCGCGGCGTCGCCTTGAAAGTCTCCCGTCACGCCTCCGAAATACAGAATCTGCTCGGTCATGACTCCGAGTGCTTCGCTGACTCGGCTGAGCAAGCCCGTCAGGTCATGAGCTGCGTTTTCCGCGTGATGACTGAAACCTCTCAGGTCGCAAAACAGAACGGTAACGTCACATTCGCGAGGCTCCAGAATGTCGGTGTCCAGATCCTGTCCGAGTGCTTCCAGGATCGGCGGTGCGAAGAACTGTCTTAGTCCGGCCTGATGTCGTTCCAGTCGGCTAAGCCGTCTTAGCGACGACACGATCTCAGAAACAAGCTCTGTAAAACGTACGTCTGCACTTAGCAGCGCCGTGTGGCCAGCTACTCCAGAGGCGACCGATGCAGAATCCAAATGCCCGGCCACGTAGAGCCCTCGTCGAGGCTGACCGGTCACCAGGACTGGCGTGCAGAATGCCCAGCTGAAACCACCAGTTGCTGTGTACTGAGGGTCGGTGTTTTCGAACTCTGGCTCCCACACATGCAGCACACTGCGATTGCTCGACACGACCGCTTCCCGAACGAGCCGACTGCTGGGATGCACTCCACCTTCCGTTTCGGTCCGTCGATCCCAGTGCAGAATCTGGACCTTCTCACCGTCAGGCTCGACGATCGCGACAGCCTCGGCGCGGGGAATTCCGGCCAGCAGAAGTTGAGCTACTCTCAGAAAGAAATCTTCGTCGGTGCGAGCCCCCCAGATCACGCTGGGCAGATGCGTCAACACCTCGATGCGTTTGTCGGCATCGCTGAACGGAATGTGTCGCAGTTGACCGGACTCGAAGCGAATTTCTTCCAGCAACCGATCCTGCTGACTGGAGTCGTCCGCCTGTGATGCCGCCAGTCGAAACTCTGTCGCTCCCACGACAAACGCTTCACCGTCCTGCAGCAGGAATTCTCGGACAACGACGCCGGATACGAAAACCGGATTCACAGCCTCATCGCACTTTCGACCACAAACCTGATCATCGGCAACGGTCAGCTCAACATGCTTTCGGGAAAGCATTGACTCCCACGCGACGGGAACATCCGCGTCATTATCGCGGCCAACGGTCACGGTCCTGTCAGCCGGCAGCGAAAAACGAATTCGCTGCCTGCGATCGAGTCCCGACACAATCAGATCGAACATCGAAGCAACCTTCCGCACGCTGTCCCGCTGGCATGGAACCACTGACGTGGTGCAGAGCGGCGGATTAGTTGATTCCGAACCGACCACTCGACGATGTTACGCCTCGCCTTCCACAGCCGGTACTGCCGTTGAAGAACTCGTCATCTGCACAAACAAAGCCAGCCCCACGAGAGCGACGACTCCACCAACGCCGTACCAGCCGGACTTGTCCCAGATGGCCCAGGCGGCACCAATCGTTGCCAGTCCACAGGCGATGCCCATCAGAGTGTTCCACATCACTCGATGTCCGCCCTTCGGCAGATCGTCACCGAGAACCGCTCGGTTATTCATCAGCAGGAAGAAGGTGAAGTACGCGATCGGCAACAGAGCCATCCCGAAAACGCTGGTCGGAACGGCCAGCCAGAACGCGACTTTTCCTGACCAGACAAACGGCCCGAGAACTCCGATTGCGGGAAGCAGGCAACCGATGCGGTGATATATCCCCGACTGCGGAAACCCAAAGACTTCGCAGAATGTAAATCCGGAGATCAGCATCAGAATTGTGATCGTTGACAGCGCCATCCCCAGCACACCGAAGCCGAAGACGATGTTCGCGACGAATGGTCCGGTCAACGGGGTCAACGCCTGCGCCAGATGTTTGGCATCCCGTTTGACAAGCATCGCCGCCAGTCGCCGGTCGCCTTCTGAAAGCGACTCGAAGTAGGTTTTTGCCTTGTCAGTTTTCGCGGCGCCTTCAAGTCCGGCGAACTCCTTCGGATGTTCGAACACGACACGATCGACCAGCGCGGATTCGAACTGACCTTTCTGCCCTGGATCAGCGGCAACAAGTTGTCCATCAGCACCGGTTTCTCCAAGCAATCCTGGAGCCGGCGTTGCGTGAAAGCTGTTGGCCGACGCGATTACCACGCAACCTGTGGCGACGAGAAACGGAATAGCCATGCCGGTCGAAAGATCAAATATTGAGAGCCCGCGAAACGCCCGGTCCCAGTTTTTCTTCAGCAGCGAATACGGGAACAGGAACGTCATGTTGATACCGACTGCTGTCGCTGCGGCGGTAATCATGATATCGCGCTGCAGGCCGACAATTCGGTCTGACCAGAAAGTGCGGAAATCGCCCGTCGCGGCCAGAGCCTCGTTGAACGTACTGGCCGGCTGACTCAACAGACTCATGTCGGGAATCAAACCGGCAAACACAGCGCCGAACGGCAATTGCCCGGAAAACGCCAGCTTCAAAACGACCCCGAAGAAACTCAGTACGATCAGACCAACGAGGATTCTCAGCGAATTCTCATAGATCCTCAGCCCTTTCCCACCGCTGTCGTAGATCATGGTGATGCCGACGGCGATGCACAGAATGACGCCACAAATCAGAGCGGTCTGCCCTTCCAGAGAAGGTGCCAGATTCTGTTGCACGGCGGCGTTGGCGAGGCTGAACTGTGGCAGACACCAGACGATGTTCGCAGCCAGCGTGGCCAGTGCCCACGACCAGCCAAGGACTGGATTAACATGCTCGTTGATCAGTGCGAAAGGACGTTTGCCCGTCGAGAGCGTGACGTAGCCGATCGCTCCGAGCATAACGACGCCGAACGCCATCGCCAGAACCTGCAGCCACATCATGCTGTAGCCGGCAACCATGCCGAGAAACAGACTGCCCGCCAGTGATCCGCCGCCCAGCGTGATGGCCGACTGCAACCAGCCTGGCCCCGACAGCTTCAGCCACACGGATAGCTTCGCGGCACCGCCCTTCGCCTCAGCGTCGAGCAGCATTGCGCGATCCTGTTCCACACCGGAAGTCTCAGCAGACATACATCACTCCAGCCGTTCATCAATGCGGGCATGAGCCAGAGCGGCTCGAAAAAGTTGAGTCAGCGAGCGTAGTCGACCCCTGAAAACAGCACAACTGACGGGCAACAGGCCACCCAGTTTACTTCCATGAATCGCGACCTGGACGATTCTTCGAACGACCTTTCAGGAAGTAGCCAACAACTGCCAGCGAGATCAGAATCGGCAGGAGCGCCAGTAGAACTTTGGGGCGTGCGGCAGCAGCCACGATCCCACCAACAACTCCCGCCAGCGTCCAGGGAGACACGTTCGCCCAGGCAGCAGCGCGATTCTTTGTCGGAAGAGCCAGCCAGATGGCCCCGGTCATGAGCCCCGCTCGAACAAAACCTGCAACCCACATCGTGTTCGAATCTGGAAATTGCCACAGCACCGTCGCCGTCAACAGACATACGAGAGCAATGACACCGACCAGTGGTCGGTTGACTTCAATTTTCGTTGAGTCTGATTGGTCTTCAGGCGGCGGAGTCGACATGCCGCGATTATGCCGGGATCACGCAGCACCATGCCAGCGTCGGCTGAGAATCTCTCACAGCACTACCAGCGATCCTCACGCAGGTTCTCCGGGTGCAGTTCGGCGAATTCTTCAAGCAATTCCCGTGAGCGATCGTCCAGCGACTTCGGCACGACGATCTGCAGAATCGCATACAAGTCGCCCGGCTCGTTCGTCTTCCGATTCACGATTCCTTTACCACGAAGCCTCAGCCGGGTGCCACTCGCCGAACCGGCTGGTACGGTCACGGTGATAAGTCCTTCGTTCAACGTCGGAACATCCACCTTCGCGCCCAGTGCGGCCTCGGTCAGAGAAATTGGCACATCGACCAGCAGATTCGAACTGTCACGGCGGAAGTATGGATGAGGAGCCACACGAATCTTCACCATCAGATCGCCGTTCGGTCCTCCGCCGACTCCTGGATGCCCCTGTCCGGCCAGGCGAATCACGCTGCCAGTGTCCACGCCGGGAGGAATCCTGGCAGTCAACTGCTGCGGCTGGCCCGTCGTATTGACCGTCAGGCCGTAGCTGCCGCCCTGGGCAGCGGTATTGAAAGGGATGTCGATTGTCGTCTCTGCATCCTGCCCTTTTCTCGCGCGAGCAGCACGTCGACCGCCACCACCGCCAAAGAGGTCTCCCAGATCGAAACCATTACCGAACAGATCGCCGAGGTCGACTTGACCACCTGCACCACCGCCAAACGGGGAAGCTCCACCGCGACCTCCCTGAAAAGCTGAATGCCCGAACCGATCATACTTCTGACGCTTCTCCTGATCGCCGAGAACAGCATACGCCTCCTGGACACCTTTGAACTTCTCGGAAGCTGCCTTGTCGTCAGGTTTCACGTCGGGATGGTTCTCGCGAGAAAGCTTGCGATAAGCCTTCTTGAGCTCCGCCTCGGTCGCGTTCCGGGAAACGCCCAGAACCTGATAGTAATCTTCAGCCATGTGGGAAACTCGCTGCCTTACCGCCGTCACGAATTCGGCTCAATTAAATGAGAGGACTTGATACAAGGATTCTGGTTGGACAGCAACATGTCGAGCCATGTCACGGACTGCTCATATAACGGTTTTGTGCCTGGGCACGTACTTTAAAACCGGGAAGAAACGATTTCCCGGATTCTCACAGAGCCGGTTCCCACCAGCCGGTAGGTACCGGTCCTGCCGTCGGTGGATTTCAATGGCGTCGGGAAATCATTGCTTCCCAGTCCTTGGAAAGCATCCAGGAAGATAACGGGTCTGGGTTGAGTTTTGAGAAGGGCGAATACTTCGGGTTGTGTTTCGGAAATTCAGCACGACACGGAGGTCGAATCTCTCCTGTAGTTACTACCGTGCGCGACACAGCAGGCTCAAACCAGCGGGTTGAGGCTTGCGGGCCACATCCATGAGTGCGGGGTGGACTAACTCCTTTACCCCTCGACAAGTGTGCTGCCTTTCAGAGCAACAGGTTTGCCCCAGTAAAATAAATCCGGTTTATCTTTTTTCGAGCAAGAATCAGTCTAGAGGGAAAAATTTCCGAACTTCCGTCAGTCAGACTTGCGGTACCGACGGCGAGGGTAGGCCAGGAAATAGGCGACGTCTTCCTCAGCGTACACGCGAAAGGGGCCAATGCTGACGCCCAGGTCCACGCCTTTTTCCTTGCGTATTTGAGCCAGTATCTGCGAGACCCGCCCCTTCGTGAGCCCTGTCATGCGGGCAAGGTCAGCTGCGGCGACGTAAGTAACTTTAGGCGGCGTCATGAGGGTCATCCTTTCAGAGTATCAGGCAGGGGGTTGAGCAGGCAAGAAAAGTTAGCTACATTAAATGAACTCAGTTAAGGAATTGAGAGGTGACAGTTGTGAAAAGCGGATCAGGCAAGGGAAGTGGAGCTTGCTTTGTCCGTCGCTCGTCCTGGCGAATAGAGCCAACTGTCAAATACGCCCGGCAGGATTCGAACCTGCGACCCTCGGATTAGAAATCCGATGCTCTATCCGACTGAGCTACGG
>JAQBWV010000449.1 GCA_027624335.1 Planctomycetota bacterium | reverse complement strand
GAGTGAAGACGCGATCATTGCGATCGTTGATCGCGGAGGGCGGATTCTTGGAGTGCGGGTCGAAGCGGGCGTCAATGCCGGACTGCAGGCAGATCCGGAGCTCCGGACATTTGCGATCGACGGAGCTGTTGCCAAGGCACGCACGGCGGCTTTCTTCTCGAACGGAGACCCGATCAACGGCACCTTTGCTCCGCTGACGTCGAGGCTGGTGAGATTCATCAGTCAGTCAACAGTAACCTTCCGCGAAGTCAGCTCAAACCCGAACAGCACCAACGAGTTTTTCGAAGGGCCTGGCTTTGTGGCGCCGATCGGACTCGGTGGCCACTTTCCGCCAGAGATCATGTTCACGCCTCCGGTTGACCTGTTCGCGATCGAGCATACGAACCGGGATTCGATCGTCCATCCGGGTGAAGACGGTGTACGCGGCACGGCGGACGACATCACGCTCACAAACCGTTTCAACATCGACACGGCGTGGGTTCCGCTCGATACGGACGGAGACGGATTCGCGGACAATCCCGACCTGAGTATGGACGGAATGGCCGACAGCCTGCGTCTATCCGCACCCGAATCCTACGGGTTTGTGTCGGGTGTCTTTCCGGAAGCTCAGTCGCGCGGCATCGCCACGTTGCCAGGTGGAGTTCCGCTGTTCCGCGACACCGATGGAGACGGCAACGGAGATACCCTGATTGGGGGAATTGGCGTGTTCTTTCCTGGGACCGATGGAACCGCCATCTTTGAACAGAATTTCCTGGAAGGAGTCGGGCAGACCGAGTACGACCGCACCAACGCCCCGAAAGTTCTGGAAGCAGAATTTATCGCGGTCGTTGCCGCTGGTGGAAGCAACTCAGCGCCTGGAGCCGCCAAAGCTCCATTTCATCCGATTGCCGATCTGGATGTCCCGTTCGGTCGACTCGATCTGGTCGGTATCCAATTGGAAGTTATCGGACCAACGCCGGGTATTCTTGGGGTTCGCCAGCTTCTTGCGTTTGGAAATACTCTGGAGTTCAACGCGAAGACGGGGCCGCTCAGTGGCGATATCAACGGCACCGACGAGCCCGTCACCATCGGAGGTGATCTCTCGATTGCTGGTGAATGCGTGCCGTTTGGCTGGCTGGTTACTCCACACGACGGAGGTGACTTCGATGGGGACACTAATCCGGATATTACAGCAGCCGAGGTCGAGCAGATCATCAATCAGTCGCGTGCCGAGGCCGCACTCGTGCGGGCTGCTGTGCGACTTCCCATCAGCAGTCGAACACGAATGGTGTTTGCGGTGACCGACCTCGGTGGCGAAGTGCTCGGTCTGTACCGCATGCGCGATGCAACGGTCTTCTCGATCGATGTCGCCGTGGCGAAAGCTCGCAACACTGCCTATTACGCCGACGCAACGGCGATTCAAACGGTCGATCAGATCCCGGGCGTTCCCGACGGTACGGCATTTACGAACCGGACCATTCGATTCCTGTCAGAACCTCGCTTTCCGGACGGCGTCGATGCAGGTGCGCCGAACGAGGTCTTTTCCATTCTGGACGACATCGCTGATGCAACCGGACTACCGATTGGCGGAAAGACGAATGGGATCGCACTGGTCGAGTCGACAGCGGCAATCAGCATCGACGCATTCAATGCCGTTGACGGTTCCGTTCTGGGATACGACGCCTTCCATCCGAATACCAACTTCCGCGATCCGGGCGACGGCGTTGACCCGTCAATTGACCCGCTGACCGACCGAAAACAAAACCAGAACGGCATCGTTTTCTTTCCGGGCAGCACACCAATCTATGGTTCAATGGGGCAATTGATCGGTGGGTTTGGCGTTTCCGGTGACGGTGTCGATCAGGATGACGTGGTAACTTTTGCCGGCGCCCAGGGTTTCCTTCCACCGGATGCAGTCGTCCGCGCCGATGAAGTCTTCGTAGACGGCGTTCGCCTGCCTTATCAGAAATTCCTGCGAAATCCTCACGGCTGATCCGAAATGAGGAGTCGCTTTAGCGAGCCTCTCGCTGAATCCCGTTAGCCCCGGCGAGGCTGGCAGACGATTGGACTCAGATCTCGACAGGATGGACGCGATGTTTTCAGCAATGTGCAAACTTGCGGTCGTCTCAGCTTTGCTCGCAAACACGCTTGCAGCTTCAGCAGTTGCCGAGGAATGCGAGCCACAGCCGGGATTGTTCGCCAGACTGAAAGAGCGACTCGATCTGAACCCTCGTACGAGCTTCTTCGGTCAGCACAAGTGGAAATACCAGGAGCCGCAAACTAACTGGGAACAGTTACAGCGAGCCGGAAATCCCCAGTGCTACGCCCCGTGGGCGACCTGCCCGGACGATCGCCATTACGCGGGCTATTACGTTGGCGGTGGAGCAGTCTCCGGCGGTGACGCTCGCATTTGTCGTCGCGAAGGAACCTGGGGCTGGGATTACGCTCCGTGGTGGTCGAAAGTAAAACTCGGCTGGCACCACGGTCGGCGCCATCAAGCTGGCGAAGGTCAGTACCAGCCGGACAAAGAACGAGTCAACAGTCCGCTGGACGACTTCAACAACCCATAGGTGGCTGATGGGAAGTCGCGAGGTACAGATTGACGCGTACCAGTATCCTTGCCAGTCGCTTTTTGGGCGAATTTTCGAAACTTGCAAAGGCAAATTCACGTGAGTATCGTACTCCGCCTTCGTGGCCAGCGATGAAGTGACGAATATGGTGGGTATAGCTCAGTTGGTTAGAGCGCCGGATTGTGATTCCGGAGGTCGCCGGTTCGAACCCGGTTACTCACCCTTGATGGAGCCCTGTTGTCAATGACTGATAACAGGGCTTTTTCGTTGACAGGCATTGAAGTTACGTCGACCGGTTCGTCGTCAGTTTCGTAAGTCGATAGAAACGCCAGAGCGACAGCAGAAGATTCAGAATGCCCGTTTTGAGTGGTCGTTGTACGACGTCGGTCCGTCTCAGGTTCCGGTCGCGATCAGAAGCCGTTCAATGTCGCCAATGCCGCCAGGACTGACGTTTCGAGGGCCAGAGCGTTGTTGTCGAACTCGCCGACGTCCGGTGT
>JAQBWV010000122.1 GCA_027624335.1 Planctomycetota bacterium | reverse complement strand
ACTGGGGGCTGGTGAAGGATCACTCGTCGGAGTCAGTGAAGGCGCGGAAGCAGCGGCTCCGTTTCATCCGAATGTAAAACCAATCGATGGCTATGCGGCCGCGATTCTTGATCAAGTGGATTTGGGCTGAGGGTTAAGAGTCGAGGGACGAGAGCAAAGACACTCTCAACCCTGGGCACTCGTCCCACCGCCATCAAAGGAACCTAACGATGAGTAGCAACCAGTGGAACAGCGGCGTCAATGACCGAACCCTCAAAGAAGACATCTGCGAGATCGGACGACGCGTTTACAATAAAGGTTTTGCCGCCGCGAATGATGGCAACATCTCAATTCGAGTGGGCGAAGACGCCGTGTTGTGCTCGCCGACGATGATCTGCAAAGGCTTCATGAAGCCTGAAGATATCTGTGCCGTTGATATGAAAGGCAACCAGATTGCCGGCAAGCGGAAACGCACCAGCGAGATTCTGCTGCATCTGGAAATCATGCGGCACCGTCCGGACGTCAAGGCGTGCGTGCACTGCCACCCGCCTCACGCCACGGCGTTTGCCGTCGCCAACGAAGCCATCCCGCAGTGCATTCTGCCGGAGATCGAAGTCTTCATGGGCGAGATTCCGGTCGCTCCTTATGAAACACCAGGCGGTCAGGAATTTGCGTCAACGGTGACTCCATTCCTCAAGTCGACCAACACGATCATCCTGAAGAATCACGGCACGATCAGCTTTGGAAAGACGGTCGAAGAAGCGTACTGGAAGACCGAAATCCTCGACGCCTACTGCCGCATTCTGTTGCTCGCTCAGCAGATGGGCAGAGTCGATTATCTCAACGAGCAGAAGTCTCGTGAGCTGCTCGACCTGAAGAAGAAACTCGGCTTCGACGATCCTCGCTTCCACAACGAAGACTGCGACCTGTGTGGCAACAGCGCTTTCCGAGACGGCTACAAAGAAGGCGAAGCGCCACAGAACTGTGCGTTCGAGCCGGCTCCTTCGTACCCCGGCTACCTTCAGAAGCCAGCCTACGAAGGCGGAGCAGTGCCAACAGCCGGTGCCGACAATGAAGCTCTGGTGAAGATGATCACCGAGCAGGTTATGGCAGCAATGGGCAGGTAGGTCAGGCTCTGCCTGACGAAGTTGTTCTCCAATGCAAATTGGAACGCAGAGGGCACAGAAGACGCGCAGAGTTACGGAGAGGTCTCTTTTTTCTCGGCGTCTTTTTTACTCCGCGAACTCTGCGTTCATAGTGTCTAACAAATCGAGATTTCGTCAGGCACAGCCTGACCTACAACGGAGACTCTGATGAAAGTCAGCATAATTGGTGGTGGTGGGCTGGTTGGTTCGTGTGCTGCGAGCGCTTTGCAGTTTGGCGGGATCGTCAACGAGATCGCTCTCGTGGATGTGAACCTGGAACTGGCGGAAGGGCAGGCACTGGACCTGCTGCATGGAGCGTCGCTCACCAGCGATCAGAAGATTTACGGTTGTGGCACAGAAGCTGTCAAAGATAGCGACGTGATCTGCATCACGGCCGGACTGCGACGTAAGCCGGACGAAAGTCGGCTCGACCTGATCACCCGCAACGTCACTTTGTTCCGGAACATTCTGGCCGACGTGAAACAGCACGGTGTTAAGCCGACTGCCAAGGTGTTTGTTGTTTCGAATCCGGTCGACGTGTTGACGTATCTGGCTGTTAAGGATCTGGGTCTGCCGGCGAACCAGGTCATTGGACTCGGAACTGTCCTGGACACGACTCGTCTGCGCAGCATGATGGCTCAGCGACTCGACATGCCGGCATCTCAGGTTCAGACATTGATTCTGGGCGAACACGGCGACAGCATGGTGCCGATCTGGTCTGCCGCTCAGATCGCCGGTCTGCCTCTCGATAAGTATCCGGGCGTGACGCCAGCGTTGATCGCCGACGTCGAGAAGAAAACTCGTGGCAGCGGAGCGGAAGTCATCAAGAAGAAAGGCGGAGCTGGCTTCGCCGTGGGAGCGTCCATCGCCGACGTCATTCACTCGATCGCTCTGGACCAGCGCCGCATCCTGCCGGTCTCGTCTCTGCAGAACGGAGCGTACGGGCTGCGGGATGTCTGCATCTCAGTCCCGACCGTTGTCGGCAGCCAGGGTGTGGTCAACTGCTACGAAATCGACCTGTGGCCTAAAGAAAAAATGGCTCTGCAGAAGTCAGGCAGCGTCCTGCGAGGCACGCTCGACAAGGTCATGCAGGGCTGACACGTCGACGGCTCGAAAGCTGAAGCGATAGAAAATTCGAAACAGGCGGAGCAATCAACCGCTCCGCCTGTTCTTTTTTGCGCATACAGAAGTGTCACATCAATCAGTCTTGTGAGCGTCCAGTAGTCGCGTGTTCGTCTATTTCTTTACAGCGTTCCGTTTTCTTTGCAGCGTTCGTTTGACTGAAGTTTCAGAGAGCAGCGACATTACCCAGTGGATTCGTCTGCGTGGTCGTATGCCCGCGGGAAGTCCTTCTTTTCTGACGGAGTTGCTGCCTTGAAAATTTCACTCCTCGTCACGGCTACAGCGGAGCTGGCAGTCATCGCGTTATTCGTTCTTGCAAACGATCATTGGTCGGAAGGTACCTCGGACTCGGGGGGCACGCTACTGCATGTTCAGCATGAGGTTTGGCGTGGCGAGATGCCCGTCGGAGCTTTGTATCCTCAGTTTGGGCGAATCTCGGGCGGCGAAGGAATCGACTTCGTCGTGGGGCACGATATCCCACGCGAACGTGGTAGTGATTCGCGTGGTCGGCTGCGAATTTATCCGAACGCCGGGGCTGGACAGGGTGCTGCTTATGACAAGTCGTTCTGGCTGGACGAGCGAGTTCCGTCAGCTCGAATTCCGAGCGGCTGAAGCAAGCGATCATTTGATCCCCGGTTCGGGGATTTCGATGGCGACGGAGTTACTGACATGGTCGCTGGCTCAAACTGCTGCGATCCGTTGGCGTTCCATTTTTTCCGAGGCCGCAAGGATGGATTGTTTGAAGGCCGGCGACGTGTCGACTTTCAACGTGACGACATGGGGCCAGACCAGTCGCCGTTTCGCAGATTCGAGCGAGGCACGACCAAGCCAATCATCGTCGACTGGAATCACGACGGACACGCGGACATTCTGCTGTCATACAAAGGGCACAAGAGCCTTCACATATTGTACGGCGGACCCGACATTGTGAAGTCGTTGCTGAATCTGCCAGTCAGCGAAGACCCGATGGACAGCGAAGCGTCAATATTCCCAACTGACGCCGCGAAATGGCAGCCGGTCTTCACACTACTGGAAATTCCAGAATTCGACCGGCTCGTACCACCAAGTGCCAATAGCCCGGACGGCAGGATGAAGATTGGCACGATTGGCGAATCGTCGGCCGTCATGGAGTGTCCCATACGGGACTGGATCGAAGTGGCCGATTGGGATGGAGACGGTGACGTTGATCTGCTCGTCAACGTGCAGATGATGCGTTGGCGTACGCCTCACGCTAACTTGTATTCGGGTGACTCAACGACTCGTTTTGAAGAGTGCCCGCGGTCGACATGGAGCCTGTACTGGCTGCCGAACCGTGGCTCGCGTCAAAAGCCTGCCTTCGGCGCACCACGGCTGCTTTACGAAGCTCCAGCCGGGAAGCATCTCGGCGCGTTCACCGTCACGGACTGGGACGGCGATGGAAAACGTGAAATTGTCGGGGCTCTCGGAGACCTGAAGGCCAACGCTAAAGCCTGGCAGACGGAGTTTCAGTTCGTCGTACTACTTCGATAACACTTCCTCAGATACCGTCCCGCTGATGAATGTTCGCTTTAATCTGGCAAAGTCGAGTCACCCTCGACAAGCGGTGCGGTATCTCGTGAATCATTCGAAACGGCCAACTGCCGGCCCTTCACCCGTAGAGCACAACTCAGCCCGGACGGAGCCTCATGAGCTCGATGAATCAGGACGACTGGTCCGACGAGTTTGACGACAACGAGTATCCGAATCCTGATCACAATGATGATTCGGATGACGTCACGGAGACCGTCCGCTGTCCGAACTGCGGAACTGACGTGTACGAAGATGCTGAGCAGTGTTCGTCGTGCGGTGAGTACGTCGTGATTTCGACGTCTGCCTGGCAGGGTAAACCGCTGCCGTGGGTGATGGTCGGACTGGCTGGGATTGTTGCAGTTATTCTGATGCTGTCCGGATGCTGACCGCTGGCCGTTCCCGACGACGGGACATCCGCTCTCGTCGTATGATTGAATGTCGACTCAGGTCGCAATCGCCTGCAGAATGACGCGACGCGGCCAGCGACATGCGGTTTCGTCGTCGATGTGTCGTCAGGAACTATGCCTTTGGCTCCGCCCGTGTTTGCTCGAGAGAATCGGCAACCTCGCCGAATCAAGACGAGCACTGGTTGAGTCAGTGGCAGCCGATTCAGAGCCGCTTTCAACTCGCAGTCCTGTTCAGTTTTCGGGAGTCCGTCGTGCGCGTCAATTCTGAAATCAGTCGGCATCGCAACGCAGACCGCTGTGGTGTGCATCGCACGTCGCGGCGGCATGGGATGGCTCGCTGGGCGATGGTCGTGACGGGAGTCGTCGTCATCGCGGGCATCGGCGGACCGTGGTACTGGCTGTCTTCAATGAGCCGGCAACGGATGTTTGAAGAGAAGATCGCCGTGGCGAGACAACAGCTGCAGCTGTCTCAAGACGAAGCGGCTCTCGAAACTCTCAGTGTGACGTCCGACACAGATGCTCCTCCTGAGTATCAATACTTGAAAGCACTTTCGCTGGATCGGTTGCAGCGGTATGAACCCGCGCACGCAGAGATTCGTCGTGCAATTTCCGCCGCAACGGACGATCCCAAATACAAAGGTCTGGAACTGAAGTTTCGGATGTTTGCCCGCGAACGGTCTGCGGTCGACCAGCTGATCGAACTGAACCGGGACTTCGCGTCCACAGCGGCCGTCGCGTTATTCGCCGCGTACGGTTTCCAGGCCAAGGCCATGTTGCTGCAGTCGGATGGCAACCCAAAATCAGCCGAGTACCACCAGCAACGAAAACGCCAGACACTTGAAACAGCAGTCACGATGTCGGCAGACATCCCGGAACTGCATCCTGAATTGCTGGCATTCACGATTCGCGATGCGATGCCAGAGAAAGCGCTCCGTCTGCTCGATGGACTGCTCAAGCTTGACCCGGAAAACGTTTCGCTGCGCAGTAAAAAAGTCAGCATTCTGGTCGCCCTGAAGAGAATCGACGATGCCGCGAAGCTGGCGGAACTTCTCTACAACGAGACCGATCGAAACCTCAACGGGGCGGAGTATTTCGCGTCGGTGCTCGCTCAAACCAATGACAGCAAGGCTCGCGACACACTGTTTGAGGAAATCGTCAAGCGATTTCCTCGCAGCACCGTCGTTGTTTCCAAATACGCGATTTATCTGACGAGAAGCGGTCGACTGCCAGCGGCTCAGAAGCAGATCTCCGAGGCTATTGACCGACAAACAGACCCAGCTGAACGGGAAGCGCTGGCCTTTGTGTCGATCACGCTGCCGCTGGAAGTTAACGCGCCGTCGGTCGCCGAAGAATACCTGAGAAAGAATCGGAAACATCTACGGGACGAGCTGCTGGTTGACTTCTTTGAGGCTCGCATCCTGTATCTGCGGAAGCAGTTTGGCGATGCCATACGCAAGATGTTGCACATTGTTGCGGCGGCGAAAAACAACGAAGGCGGATCGCGAGTGTTCGCCACAGAGGCGCTCACCTGGGTGCGCCGTATCCTCGCCGACAAAGTCATGACCGAGCAGTTCGAACACGTCATTAAGGCCACTGAGGAGTCAGCTGGACCTCGCGTCAGAGTGGCGACAGACGAGCAGGTCAAGATGTTGGATTTGCAGGCGGAACCGAAAACCGGGCCGAGAAACAGCAAGGACAAATCGGGATCGCCGCCAAAAACAGCCACTCCCGGCATCGCGGCATCGCCCGAAAAGAAATCGCCCGCTGAGAACCAGTCACAGGCTGATTAACAGGGACTCGGCGAATGTCGCTCTGAACACGATATTGACGGCGTTTTTTCGAACACCGTACGATCCGCCTGTCGGCTCAAGGTTGGATTTGCTCCCCGTTCGCTGACGGCACGCAGGAAGCAGTCCTAAGAATTCGACAACACTTCAACACTTCGAATCCCGTTATCGCGCCGTTGAACAAAACGCGGATCTGTCAGCACGAAGCAACTAAGCAAATGCTTTCCTGCCATTGCGTTGCAGGCACGAGAATCGGACTTCGAATTTCTGCCTTCTAAACCGTAAACCGCATGGATGTGGTATCTGAACTCGTTAGAAAGGATTCGATAGAGGCGGAGTGAAACAGAAACTCTTCTGGGTCCTGCTACTGGCACTGGGGCTCCGTATTGGAGCTGCGCTATCGGTACACACTTACCTTGAATCCGCAGGACGTGAGTTCTTGATCGCGGGAGACGCTGCCGGCTATTGGGAACTCGGCCAGAAGCTGGCGGCTGGCGAGGAATACTCGATTTACGCGCCGCCGCGTCGGGCGATGCGGATGCCAGGGTATCCGGTCTTTATTGCTGCCTCGATCAAACTCGGTGGAAATCGGCTGCTGCCCGTTCGGTTGTTACAAGCCTGCGCAGGGACGGCGGCATGCTGGTTCGTGCATCTCCTGGGAACGCTGCTGATTGATCAGCAAACAGGACTGCTCGCCGCGCTTCTGGCAGCCGTGTCGCCGACGTTTGTTGGGTTCACCCCGCTGGTTCTCAGCGAAACTCTGTTCGCGGCGACGTTGCTGATCAGTCTGATTCTGATGGCGAAACTCGCGGACGGATGGGGGCTAATCGGCCAGGGAAGTTCCAACGAGACCATGCAGGCAGTGCCTTCGGTCAGGCGAATCTGGCTGGCGGTCGGAACCGGAGTCGCTGTCGGCGTTGCCTGTTATGTCAGACCGAGCTGGTTGCTGACAGCTCCGCTGTTTTGCGCGATCCATTTGTTGATGACATCGATCGGTCGCAGGCACAACCCGACTGGTCATACCAGCGCGATGTTGACTGCAAAGGCTCTGGAGTGCGTGTTTGTTGTTGTCGGATTGGCCCTGACGCTGGCACCATGGACGATTCGCAATTCGCAGGTCATCGGCCATGCCATTCCGACAACGCTGTGGGTTGGACCAAGCCTTTACGACGGGCTCAATCCGGAAGCCACCGGTGACAGCAACATGGACTTTTTTGAGCGAGACAATCTGCTCGCCAGAATGAGCGAGTACGACATGGACCACGAATACCGCCGCCGGTCCTGGCAGTTCGTCAGGGAGAATCCCGGGCGGGCAGTTGAACTTGGTTTTGTCAAAGTCGCGAGATTCTGGAAACCGTGGCCGAACGCCGCTCAGTTCAGACAATGGTGGCTCTGTCTGATCGTTGCCGCATTCTTTGTACCGACGATCCTGCTCGCACTTCTCGAAGCCGTGCGCAGACGTTTCAACTTACGATGCCTGCTGTTAACAGCAGGGCCTGTCATCTATTTCACCGTGATTCATTCCGTGTTTGTCGGCTCGCTCAGATACCGGCTGCCTGCTGAGTATCCGCTGCTGATTCTCTCTGCCGCCGGACTGATCGCTGTTCGCGATTGGTTCAGTCAGCGCTTGGCGGCATCGCCGGTGTCCTGCCCGTAAGGATTTCCGAAATGCGGACACTCCGAAAAACCTTGCTCTGGCTGATGGCGATCGTCGTCGTCGTCGCTGGCGCTACGGGATGGGTGGGATATCACTATTGGTCAAACGCTGACCGCATTCTCCATGAAACGGTCGCCAGACAGCTGAATGAGTGGTATCCCGAACTGAAATTCCAGCTCGGACGTTTCCGGCTGGACTGGAGCGGGCAAATCCATGTCGAACAGTTTTCGCTCACGCTTCCCGATTCAGAACGTCCACTGATCGACCTGCCTGACACGATTGTTGACCTGGATCGCGACGCTCTCATCAATCGTCAGGAGCCGGTGATCCTGAGATTGCGACTACTGCGACCGCAGATCGAGGCCACTCGACTTCCGGACGGCACCTGGGATTTCCAGAAACTCCCAACGTTACCGGAAAGCAACAAACGGCAGAGCCTGCCTGCCTGCGATCTGGAAAACGCTCAGTTGGTGCTGCACATCCAGCAATCAGGTGATACGCGGCCAGCAACGGTGATTGTTGACAACGCCAATCTGAAGCTGACACCGAATGGAAAGCGAAGCCTGCTGCTTGAAGGCGACGCACTGATTCAGAGAATCGGCAGGTTGAAGATCGATGGCCGAATCAATGTCGACACAAAAACGGGATCGCTGACCGGCACGCTGGCTGGTGTTCAGGTTGGCAACGACCTGCTGCAATACGCCGCGAGTTTCCAGCCGTCAGTGACAGAGAAGGTCGCCGCCGTCAAACAGCGACTGCTCGACGAAATGCTGAAGCATCCGGATCCGAAAGCCAGTCTGCCGTTTTCAATTGCCGGGCTGGCCGATCAACCTGCCACAACGTTTCCTGAAATTCGACAGGCAACATTGAGCAACACCAGAGTTGGCGTGTTGCAGACTTCCGGAAGCGGGGGGCAACGAGTTCGTGGACACGACATTCCGCCTCGAATGGTCGGAGCCAGTAATTCGATACTTGGGCTGATCGCCAATCTCGATGTTTCGTTTCGACTGGCAATTCCCGAGGCGGGATCGACACCCGATCTTCGACTGCTGATGGACATTAATGGTGGTCAGATCACCAACACCGCCCTGCCCTTCCCGCTCGACAATCTGAATGGGCAGGTTGAGTATGGAGCCCGCAGCCTGACGATCCGAAAACTGACAGCTGACAATGGGCCTACCGAGGTCAATATCTCCGGCACCCTGCTCGACTCCGCTGCCGGTCCTTCTGGCCAGTTAAATCTGAAGATCAAGAATCTGATCTGCGACGAGCGGCTGCGAAGTCGACTGTCGATCGGCTTTGGAAAGATCTACGACATCCATCATCTCGAAGGTCTACTGGACATGAATGTCTCGATCGTCAGCGCTCCGGGCGGAAAATGGACGCCGCAGGGTTTGCTGGTTCGAGCCAACCGAGCGTCGGTCATGCACGATACTTTTCCCTACCCGATTCACGATGCCACAGGAACGATCGTACAGGACGGTCGTGACCTGCGTATCGACATGGAGGGACGAGTCGGAGATCGACCCATCGCCATCAAAGGCTTCGTCAGAAATCCCGGACCAGACGCATGGGTCGTGTTCGAAATCGATGTCGAAGATTTTCCGCTCGACGGATCCTTCTACAACGCCTGCAATCCGAAACTGCAGCATGTCCTGGACTCGATAAATCTGGGAGGCCTTGTCGACGCTCACTGCAGACTGGAACGCAAGCCTGGTCCCGATCACAGAATGTCACCCAGCCTGGTTGGGTTTCTGAAAGCCGGAACGATGGCGTTTCAGAAGTTTCCTTACCGCATCGAGAATCTTATCGGCAAAGTCGAGTTCGACGGTCGAGACTGGTCGTTTAAGGAACTTCGGGGAACTCACGACAGCGCTCAGTTGAGCGCGGATGGGTCGTACACGACCTCGACAGGAACCGGCGACCTGCAACTCACCGTCACGACGGAAGAAGCACAGATTGACGAGTCACTCCGCACGGTATTGCCGTCACACCTGCAGCGACTGTGGAGCGAGTTTTCACCGGGCGGAACAATACGTCGTTTAGTGACTGAGGTTCGCATGCTTCAGGGCGAACCGATCAGCATCGCGTTGCCGGATATTCAGATCGAAAACGGGCGATCGACGATGCGGATGTTTCCGTATGAGCTGACTGGTATCAAAGCACGCTACGGCTACAGAGACGGCCTACTGACGATTCACTCGTTCGACGGTCGTCACGGAGAGACTTCAATCAAAACCGAAGGAACCGTTCAAACTCAGCCCAATGGTGATTGGCGAGCAACTCTGTCCAAGTGGTCCGCCAACAAACTTCGCACCGATACATCATTCAACAGAGCCCTGTCTCCGGGCCTGAAGTCAGTCTTTGCAGCGTTCGGAGCGGAACAGATTCTTAACCTAGCCGGGTATCTTGAATTACGGGGCACACCCGATCCTCAGTACCCGATAACCGCCGCCTGGGAAATCGCAACGGATCTGGATAGAGGTCACGTCAATGCCGGCCTGGATTTGACAGACGTGAGTGGTCGAATCATCTCGACGGGAACCTGGGATGGGTACGAGGCGGACGTCGAGGGAATTCTGGACATCTCCAGCCTGAAGGTATTTCAGAAGTACGTTTTGCACGACGTTCGCGGCCCCTTCTCTTTGAAGAATGGGATATTCAGCGTCGGCTCCAGGGAGATCGTCAGTCCGAACAAGAGCGACCGGACAGTCGATTCCAGCGAGCAGATCAACGCGAAATTTGTCGGCGGAGTCCTCACGATCAATGCTCAGGCGACAACCGCCGCTCCGACGGAATACGTTGCGAGAGTCAACCTGTCACACGGGCAATTGAAGCGTTTTGCCGAGCTCTACATGACCAGTCGAGACCGTCTTGAGGGCGTCATGAATGGCTGGGTGACCGTTAACGGCAAGGGATCACAGTCGAAGAATCTTACCGGTCGAGGCCAGCTGCAGATCAGTCCGGCAGCTCTCTATCAAATGCCGATCGTGTTTCAGGTGATGAATACGTTGACGGCGGCCCCGCAGGACAATTCGTTCTTCGAGTACGGGCGAGTCGATTTTCAGATCGCGAACGAGCAGTTTAATTTCAGCTCGATCGATCTTGTCGGATCACCGATGCAGCTTCATGGAACGGGACGAGCAGGCTTTGACGACTCACTCAATCTGCGGTTCGTATCAATGCTGCCCAACTCCAGAACAGGCAAGCCGCAGGTCTGGATTCCGATCGTGTCGGAAGTCGCTGGCCTGGTCGGCGGCGTGACGAATCTGGTCGGGGTTGTGGTCGAGGTCAACGGAACAACAACGGACCCTCGAACCAGAGTGATCCCCGCCAAAAACCTGGACAACGCCTTAAAACAGTTCGTGCGATCACTCAGACCTCTGCCGCTGACACCACCATCGCCGCCGTCATTCCCACCGCTCGCATTCCCGACTCAGCGTTCACGCCCGCAATAAACACCACGCGCTGCCCTGTATGTCTGCGTGAGTCAATTGCCGCCGAGTGTGACCGACTCTGAAGTAATACCGAACCGGTCGTCGCCGGTGATCACGCCGCGACGCAATCGCAACACGCTCGACTGCCTGGCCTGCAATGACATGGCAATGAATTCGCACGCCGCCTTCAGCTTGTCGTCCGATCCACACGTGAATATGTCGACCGCCGCATAGTTGTGCTCTGGCCAGGTGTGAATCGACATGTGTGACTCGGCCAGTAGACCAATGGCAGTGACACCCTGTGGCTCATACTTGTTGCTCACGACGTCCAGCAGCGTCAGGCCGAATCGCTCTGTCGTTTCTCGAAGTCGGCCGCGGATCAGGTCCTGATCGTCCAGCACTTCGATCGGACAACCATACAGGTCGACGATCCAGTGATGGCCAAGCGTAGTCGGAAGTTCGGACATCAACACCCTGTCGAAACACGGTTAACTTTCACAGTCCAGGCGTGCCACTGACTCCGCCAGTGCTTGATTACGGTTGACACTCTGGTCGCACCTGCACTGACAAAGCCCGCGACAGACGCTATCCATGCACTTCGCGTCCAACGCTGAGCCTGGCGGCGGTCAACGTGTTCTGCAGCAACATGGCGATTGTCATCGGTCCGACTCCGCCGGGAACCGGGGTGATCGCGGAGGCGACTTCGGAAACCGGACCGTAATCGACGTCGCCTACCAGCTTGTCCTCAACCCGGTTGATACCAACATCGATGACGACAGCGCCGGGCTTAATCATGTCTGCCGTTACGAAACGAGGCTTCCCGATGGCGGCAACGATGATGTCGGCCTGCCGGGTAATGTCAGCCAGATTCTTCGTCCGACTATGGCAAACGGTGACCGTCGCATCCGCCGCTGCACCACGCTGCACCAGCATCATCGCCATCGGCTTGCCGACGATTTCGCTGCGTCCCAGCACAACCGCGTATGAACCCGCCACCTGAATCCCCGAGGTGAGCAGCAACTGTTGCACGCCATGCGGAGTGCAGGGCAGAAATCTCGGGCGGCCTTGAACCATCAGGCCAACATTTTCAGGATGAAAACAGTCCACGTCCTTCAGCGGAGTTACAGCGTCAAGCACGACCTGTTCGCGGATGTGTGCCGGTAAAGGCAGCTGCACCAGAATTCCGTGGACCGAAGGATCATTATTCAGCTGATGAATCAGGACCAGCAGCCCGTCCTCAGTGATCACATCAGGTAGTCGATGCAGTGTGCTGCGGATGCCGGACTTGTCACAGGCCTTCTGCTTGTTGCGGACGTAGACAGCACTTGCCGGATCTTCTCCGACAAGAATTGCCGCCAGATGCGGCTGCACGTTCGTCGTTCGAGTGAACTCTGAAACCTCATCAGCGAGCTTCAAACGCAAATCGGCAGCAACAGCCTTCCCGTCAATGATCGCAGCGGTCATGTCGAATACTCCTTCGCGTCGCCACCGAAAATTGGCTCACACTGTATTCAGGGCGAACCGGCAACGGACTGTAGAGAATCGCCAGACATCATCCCACCAATGAGGGACGGAGACCGCTTAGAACGTGGAGTCAGCTCGACTTGTGGCAAAGTCGGCGATGATCTCTTTCGGATCAATCACCGTGGCTGCATACAGCAAATTCTGCGACGCGACCTTGATACGGTCGCCAGGTCGAATGAGCTGAAGACGCTCAATTCGATTCCCATTGACGAACGTCCCGTTGGAACTGCCCAGATCGCAGACGTACCAGTTGCCATGGAGTTTTCGAAACACGCAATGCTCACGGCTGCAACGCACATCTGAAATCACGATATCGTTATTCCCGTCGCGACCGACAGACAGCTTCGAGGTGGAGTACAGAGGGAAAACTTCGCACCATGAACCATCTGAATCCCCAACGATGAACCCTTCGGTCAACATGGACTCCAGCGAGTCATTTGAATTCCGATCCACCATTGGTCAGTCCATCCAGATCCAGGCACTGCTTCTCGTCTCATGTGCAATATCTCTCCCAATCTAGTTCGCGAAATCCACTGAGAGACGGACGATTTTTGCCATGCATGGCAAGGCACTGGTCCAGCGGCACGCTGAATATGCAAACCGTTACTACCGACGCAAACGGTCTTTGTGAAGAGCCAACAGAGTGCAGCGTCCGTAACCCGAGACTCGACATAGCCGAAACATCGGATTTGTCTACGCGGCACCTCCGCTGCGGACGAATCTCGCCGCGAGACTCAGCAGCCCCAGAACAAATGCAAGGAAGCCAAGGCCGCTCAGCACCGAGGGCAGAACCAGGAAGCTCACCAATCCTCCAAGGAAGAGGATCCAGACAGCTGATTGCCATAGCTCGCGAGCACTGGAAGCTCGACTGAACGCCATGATCAGCGTTCCGGCAATACCCAGCCAGACGAGTGTCCATACGAAACCGACGCCGGTATCGATCAGCTCCCGCGATCGGATCCGCAACGCGAGTTTCGGCTCGCCACCTACTCGAGAAAAGCTCAGCGAGTCCTCTGTGACAGGGATGTCAATCGGTAGACTGAGGCCGCCGACTTTTGTCCATTGTGGCCCAACTTCTACATCAAACATCTCAACGGAGACGCCGAACCTGTCACCGTTCATCGTCTGGCTCTGAACCTGCTGCGACTGAGCGATCTGGAATTCCCTGCCATCTCTTATTCCGAACGGTGCATCCGTCGGCACGACGTTCACGGGAACTTCGCCACCATTAACCACTCCGCTGGGCCTTCCCAAAGCCACCCCGCCGCCCATTCCGCCGCCGGCTTGCCCCTGGCCACCTTGCTGTGATGAGTTATTCACATCAACGAATGAGTTCAGGCCATCCAGATTGGAAAGACTCTGACCTCGGCGCAATTCTCGACTTCCGGAGCGAACTCGTTCGGCCTGTTTCTCCGCCGATTGTTTGGCCTCACCTTTACCTTGCGGCTTATCTGCACCCTTGAGCTGGAGCGAGTAGGACGACAGCGCCTTCGAATCTTTGAAAAACGATTCATCGCCTGAAAATGGATCTTTCGCGGAATTCATCGGCGGCATGACTCCTGGGCCTGGTCCATCCACCGTTTGGCCAGGAGCGACCGTCATCCCGGGAGGCGGGACGACCGCACCTCCGTTGCTGGTGATCAACGCATAGTTGTTGAACCTGACCTGCTCACGTTGATTGACCTCACCGAGATTCACCAACCCATCGGCGTCAAGGATAGTAAGCCCTGAAACTGGCGATGTTCCGTTCGTGTAGCCGTCGATCTGATCGCGATTCTCGTCAATCCTCATTTCGATGTCCGCAATCTGTTGCTGTAATTCGACGGACTCCGCATCCGATTCGCCCAGATTCGCACCGCCATGGTAGTTGTGCATGGCCAGACCAATCTGCTTCAGATTGTTACTCGCCACCATCTTCTGCCGCCGCGTGTAATCGGAACTGCTGACGATCGACAGCATCTCCGCACAGTCCAGCAACTGAGACTTCAGATAGGCTTTTTGATTCTCCACATCTCCAGCCGGATTCACATTCGTCCTGTCCGAGTCGTCCAGCACGCTGAAGTCGACGCCCTTCGGCAGGTAGACTCGCCACAGCGTTCTGGCCACCGGGATGCCGAAGTCGGCACTTTCATTCTGAGTCACCACCTGCGGCGCCGGAATGTCCAGCTCGCTCTGGCGGAACGTGAAACCGCCCGGCAGCGACGACTCGAATTGTCCCGAGTAAACCAGCCGCACCTGGAACGACATGTCTGAATCGCTGGCCTTGGGCAGCGGGATCAGATGAACCGGCTGACCTTTCAGTTCCGTCATTACGGGGCGTGACGGTTGCCCTTTCACAAACAGCGACAACAGCCTGGCTGCTGCCGGAAGTCGAACGCCGAGAAACTGTCGGCGGCGATTTCGCACCGTATAGACCGCCTGACCGCGCCAGGTACCGTCGGCCGCGATAGCCAGTGTCAAGTCCGCGACGTTGACCGACGCGGGTGCTCCGGCCTGCTGCTCCAGCCGACGAACGTTCCACGATGGCAACTTCGTCATGTCACGAATCCGCAGAAACTCAGCGGCCTGGACCAGCAGCGACTGATCCACTTTGATCGGGATATCAACGGCTGACACCGCTTCGATATTTGAGTCGTGACGCGATGACAGTTGCGACTGGGACTGGTTGATAAGCATCACATATTGCCGCTGCGATTCCACAGGTGAGAAGCCAACGGAATCGCCAAACTCGTCGAACAGCGGTTCGAGAAATCGCACGGCCGGAGTCTCGATCTTCTTTGTGGCTGGTGGCAACGTGGCTGTCGCCAGCACGAAGTAGCGATTCTTCGCGGCATCCTGAAGATGCAGCGTCCAGCGGACAGACTCGCCATCAACTTCGTTCGTGACTTCGCGGATTGAACTGCCAGCGAAACTGAGTCGGTCCTTCAGCCAGCCCGGAGTTGTAAACGTAAACTGGTCGATGGCGGCATCGCTGATCTGCCAGTTGAGTGCCAGCGAATAATCCAGAAACGTGTCGGCAACGGATGTCATAACAACCGCATCGGCGACAAGTCGCGACTTCGCGCGTCCGACGTCAAAGCTGATCACCTCCGCCTCGGTCGCTGTGGATCGAAACGCGTACTGCAAGGGCTTTGAACTTCGCTGCAATAAATCGGCGGGCACACGTTGAGGATCAACAGGCTCCCAGCCGTACGTGTCCCCGGACGACGCGGCGTACGCATCGTCGAACCAGACACCCGCAAAAGCAGTCGGCTTGCTGATTTCCAGCGGAAACGGTGTTGCGATTTCGACGACCTGGTCGTTGGGAAACTTTGTGGCCTGAGCCTCAAGAACAACTTCCACAGCCCCCAGAATCGGTTCGGAAAACTCGATTGTGAGAGACCTGGGATTCACTCCGTCTGACTCTGACACAAACCAGTCCGACAAGGATGTGGCGTCAACGCTGAGCAGCAACAATCCCTCCGGCAGTTCGAATGTCAAACCCGGTCGAGGAGCACCCCGCAACGACGCCCTCATCCGACTCGCCATATGAATCTTGCGTCGTGAAACCTGAATCGCGTGCTGAATTGTCGCTTCGGTCTGCGGCTGCCGACGACCGACAATGAACTGCAGCCCGAATGGTCGACTCGAAAACCGCCAGGCCAGTCGCACCGACGTCGGCGACGACGACTTAACGGCGGGCAACTGCAGGTTCTGATTGACATCAATCTGTGCCAGACCAGTTACCTGACCGCTGCGCACCTGAAACGTCTCCGATGCCAGAATGGCCACGACGCCGGTATCGCGAGTCACGCCTCGCGGCGCGACCACCGGAAGGTCAACTTTCTGTTCCGTATCACCCTGCTTCTGATCGAGGAACAGTTGAAGATCAAGCGAGGTCTCCGTCGTCACTGCCGGGTTGAAGAAAACCCTTAACCGACGCTCGCCGTTGTCCTCGTTCAATTCCCAGCCCGCCAGTTGCGGACCCCCGATCTGACGTACACGCAGCTCACCTGGCAGGTCAAACGAGAGATCCGACACCGCTCCCTGTGGAACCTTGATGGAAATCCGCGACGCTTCTGACACACCCGCGTCGTCAATCAGAACAGCCGTCGAAGTTTCGACATGGACGATCGCAGCGACCATTCCCAGCTGCTCTGGCGGTCTCCAGGAAACCGTCAATGGATTGCCGCTGCCAACCGGAATCTGAATCAACGGTCCGTCAGCGTCTGTCGAACGTCGATAAGCACTCGTTGAACCATTGACGCGAACATCCAGACCTTCGCCGGGCAGACGGAACACGACACGCCCCGACGGAACGCTTTGAAGAGGAAGCGTGAACTGACCGACAGAACCATCAACCTGCGCCGGCACGTCGAATTTCAAATCGAGTGTATGCTGACCCTTGCCGTCAACGACGACATCCATGTGTTGTCCTGACTTGTCCGATCGAGTCACCAGCGAAGCCGGTTTCCCATCGAGCAACGCTCCGCTCAGCGCAATCGAACTCAGTGGAACCGGCAAGGCGATCTGGCCGTCTCGAAAACTGTGCAGAATCAACATAGCGGAGACCTGCACCGAAGCGTTTCGTTCATCAACTTTGTTCAGCCGACACTCATAAAAAGCCGCGTCAACAAGTCCCGCGTCTGGAGCTGCCGCTTCAACTTTCTGATCGGGATTCGCCAGATTCCACAGTTCAATAAACTGCTCGCGTGACAGCAGTACCCGCTCGGCAGCATCGATATCAGCACCCGGTTCGTAAGGAACAATGACGGTATTCGTCACCGGAGGCTGTGGAGGGACCGGAGGCGTGACAGGCTCTGCCGCCTGAGCCAGCGATGAGCTGCCAGCCAACGCCAACAGTAACAGGGCCGCACCGGCCCCCTTGCGGCGACCAACACATTCCGAAAACCGTCGCACCAGTTGTCTGAAACTCAGACACTGGAACACCGCACGCAACACCCACAACACCGCTGCACTGACCGAACCCAGAAACACGCCGTCGAGGATCGCGTGCAATCCAGAAGGAGCGACGGAAATCAGACTCAGCGGAACCGAAATCCCCAGCACTGCCAGAATCGCTTTCGTGCGAGCAGACAGACTGATCATCAGCCAGAAAAACAGGGCGACAGCGATCATCAGAAACGCTCGACCCAGGTCAATCGCGTCACGATCCTGCCAGGCCACGTTGAGACCGACTCCCGATTCCGCAGTGCGGTTTCCCGAATAACTGAACTCAACCACGTGACTGTCCTGCGGCACCTGCAGTTTCATCGAAAGCGAGAGCAGCCCGGACATCGCCAACCCGCGATTCGAAAATCTCCTGTCGCCACGCTCCGCGTCAATCAGCCCGGCACCCGCCAGTAATTGATCGCCTCGCCCAGGCTGAGCCGCGCGTTGTGGCCTACCAGTTTCAGGAGCCGCCTGCGAAGCTTCTCCAGGCTGACGGTAAACGTATTCTCTCCTGTCCGATTCTGGACGGTTCTGCGTAAACAGACGGCCAAATGAATCCGATTCACTCTCTCGCGATACCCGGTTTTCTGTGACTGGAGCGTTGGGCAAAGCCATTTGGCGTTCAGGCATCTGTGGGGCGGAAGCAGTGGTCGCAGCGGCGGGGGCTGGTTCCGACGGACGGGCTGGCATCGATTGTTCATCATTCGAGACAGTTGGCGGGCCGTTCATTCCTCCAGAGTCAAAGTACTCGTGGATCCTGCCATCGACAATGTCCGCGTCCCGATTGAAACCTGATCCCGCTTTAGCGAGTTCCTCGCCTTCGGCCCCGTCGTACAGTTCATTAAAACCCAACTCGCTTGTAACAGCTGCGCTTTCCGACAGTGCAATGCCAGGCGTCCCATACCTGGGTGACTCAGCCAGGAATGTCGTCGACAGCCAGGCGAGAATCACGATTCCTGCGATCGACGCTCCTGCACATCCAACGAGTCCGACTCCCAGACGTCGCAACGAGAACGCGATGGCCCCCACGATGAACAGCAGCGCTGCCGCAATGGCTCCGTTTCTCGCCAGCGAACTTCGATCGATCTGCGTGAACTGTTCACGCAGACTGCCCAGCAGGCTGGTCGAGTCCAGCGGACGAGATGGTGTGAAATCTCCGGTGCTGGAAGTCAGCAGCGTCCCGTTGGGATAGTGCAGCGTCCAGGACTGCTGCAGTGTTTCCAGTCGCTGTTCGGCTCCCTCGCCATGAATCACCGAAACCTGTGGCGGCTCCTGCTTGATCGTGCCTGCCAGCTCCAGAGAGGGACCGAACGTCCGATAAAACAGGACCAGCGAATGCCGCTGATCAGGCTGCCCGCCAACAGGAATCGGAATCATGAAGACACCACCGATTGAGCGAACTTCAATCGGTTGACCATCGATCATCGTCGACCAGAGTTCCGAGCGGGTATCGCCATCCAACTTCGGTAGACGCAGCCGCAGACTTTGTGCTCCGACCGCGACAAACTGGAATTCCGCACGATGCTGCAGCTCACCCGTGCGACCAATCACGGACTGTATTCTGCTCTCGTAGCAGACTGCCGTCGGGACAGCGACTCGATCGAATCTCGCTTCGCTGATCGATACCGCGTAACCCGGAACGTTGAATCGATAGGCTCCGACAACCCGCTCCCGCGGTGCGTACATCGCCGGACCAGGAACATCGATCGGATCGACAGTCTCCAGAGAAATGCCGTCAGTACTGGCTGTTGTGACTTGAAGCTGCTGGTCGGACGCGCCTTCGACAGCGATATACCCGCTCATCCGCTCCGCAGCGGGGACGGTAATCACGTGAGCGGCGTACTCGGTCGATTCGTTTCGCGGGGTCGTGGCGTCGACCGACAGAGTGACCTGCCCAGTGACTCGTTGATCAAGACTCAGCGTCCAGAGCCGGACACCTTCTGCGACGTCACCAGGCAACTGTTCGACGATCCGCGCGGTCGCGCCGGCTAAATGAAACTGCAGGTTCTCGCCGGCTGACTCCGACAGGCCGACCTGCAACGTGCG
>JAQBWV010000448.1 GCA_027624335.1 Planctomycetota bacterium | reverse complement strand
GAGGGCCTCGATCCAGCAGATTGCGGATCAGCTTCGCGAGCCACGCCGAAATTGCAGGCGGTAGTTTTTCAGACGGCGGCAGAGCGGAACGGATTCCCGCCAGCAGCTCGATCTGAAACTCGGAATCGTCTGCGAATCGAGATTGCGCCAGCTCGGCGATGCGCTCCACACTTTCTTTCGACACGCGTCCGGCAGCCGTCCGCATGATCTCAGCCAGTCGACTGCGGTCAGCATTTTCGATGTCGGCAATGTGACGGACAAGGAACTCGCCAGCAGCTGGCGTCTTCACGGCCAGACACACATCTGCAATCAACTTTCTCTGTAGCTGAGTGAGCGGTTGCTCCTCAAGTTGCTGCAGCATCTGCGGCTGTTCGAGGTGATTCCTCAACGCCATTTTGATGGAGTGTCGCAGGTGAGGGTCGGCGTCAGGCGTTCCTGAGTGAAGAGCGATCAACGGTTGCAAAGTAGCGACGGTCGGATGAGCGGTCGAAGCCGAGACGGCAGCGCGACGAACTCGACCATCGTCGTCCGAGAAACCCTGGACAATCCATGGGAGTACCTCGGCAGGAACTGGCTCCAGTTCACCGAGCACTCGATGACCGTGAGTCTTCAACAAGGTTGGACTGGATGGGTGAACGGCCTGAGCCAGCTCGCTCAATGTCAGTTCACTCAGTCGGTGCAGAATCCATAACGCGTGTGAACGGGCAGCTGGCGATCGTTTTGCATCCAAAAAGACCGCGCGAACGGTTTCCGAACAGGCGTTGCCGATGTCGTCGACGAGTCGATCTGTCGCGAGGCTGCGAACAGTGAGGTGTGGCGACTCCAGTCGTTCAACCAGTTCCTTCAGTGAGAGTTGCGTCAGGTCGTCCATCTTTGAGGCGGAATCAGGATTGTCGCCCCGGTAAATAACTCGCCAGATACGACCTCGACGACGATCCCGACCGGGGTGATCCAATCCGACTTCATAATGACCAATGATGCGGTTGTAGAAATCGGCAATGTAGAGAGCTCCGTCCGGGCCGATTTGCAGGTCCGACGGGCGGAACCATGGGTCGCTCGAAATAAGAAAGTCGGGCTTCGCTTCAGCACGAACGCTCGAACCGGTCAGGACCAGAGCATTGCGATTAACGCGGCTGGTCATGACATTCCCGCCGAACGTGTTCCCGCGATACTCCTCCGGAAAACCCGTCGCGTTGTATTGAGCGATGCCGCCGATGGCAGTCGAACCGTGCAGATGGTCCATCACGTTCGGAACGAATCCAAGCCCGTCGTGAGGTTTGCCGAAGCTCTCGTAGCAGCCGTCTTTCAGTAACAACGTAATCGGTTTGGTATGGCAGTCGGCATTGAACAGGTCTCCAGTCGGGTCCAGCGTCATGCCGAACGGATTAACCTGACCGTGCGTGAAATGCTCGACACGTGAACCGTCGAGTCTCATACGAAACGTGTTGCCACTCTGCATGGTAATTTCGTGCCCGTCGCTGCCCGACACGGTGGTGTGATTGTTGAAGCCGTGACACGAGTAGAGCCAGCCGTCGAAACCCCGCGTGAAGGCATTGCACATCCCGTGGGTATCGCGTTCCCAGCCCATCGGACCATACAACTTCTGACGAACGTCGGCTTTCCCGTCGCTGTCGGTGTCGCGCAGAAACAGGATGTCCGGAATACTGAAGCAGACGACTCCATCCTTGTACGGATACAGTCCCATCGGAATGTTGAGGCCGTCGGCGAAAGTGGTGATCCGATCGGCATGTCCGTCACCATTCGTGTCTTCAAGGACCTTGACAGAATCTCGACCTTTCTGGTCGAGCGGCACCGGCGTGGGATATTCCAGCGAGTCGGTAATCCACAGTCGCCCTCTGGTATCAAATGCCATGTTCAACGGCTTGGCAATATCGGGATCGGCCGCGACGAGCTGCACCTCGAAGCCTGGCGGAACAATGAACGACTGCCGCTCCTCTTCCGGCGACAGCGCCTCTGTCGTGCGAATGACCTGGCGGAAGAGTTCCGGATCCTGAACCGCCGGAGCCGTTGATTTCTCAGTGCCAGCAGTTAACGCCTTCGCCGCAGCATCTGCAGCAGAGACTTCCGTGGCTGTTGTCAGAATCGCGTCCGGCCCGAAACTGACGACGAGAACGACGAGCAACGACAGTCGCCGCAACGTCCAGGGCTGATCCAGCATCATCACTCCGTTCCGTCAGGATAGAATGCTCGCAGTGTATCTCAGACACATTCTTCAGTACCAAACGAAAAAGATGCCCCTGAGTCGAAACTCAGGGGCATCTGAACTCTCAGCTAATACCGCCAGGAAGCGGATTACTGAACGACAGTGTCGATTCCACTGCTGCCGCCGCTCAGGGTGTCGTTACCGGCATTGCCACGAACCGTGTCGTTGCCCGACCCACCGTCGAGATTGTCATTTGACCCGCCACCAAGCAGCGTGTCGTTGTCCTCTCCGCCGAAGATCGTATCGCTTCCCGCATTTCCGTTGAGGAAGTCGTTACCACCTTCACCGTGGATGATGTCATCGCCATCTTCACCAAGCACGGAGTCGTTCCCTGCTCCGGCAAAGACCAGGTCGTTTCCTGAACCGGCGAAGACCGTATCGTTTCCACCATTTGTGGCGATGCTATCGTTTCCACTGCCACCGGTGACGGTATCGTTACCGTCGCCACTGACCAATTGGTCGTTTCCGTCCCCACCATTGAACGACACGGTCGCCAGGTCCAATTCTTGCGTGTCAAGGTAGTCGTTTCCACTCGCTCCGTTGAAGGTGATCTGCCCTGTGAACGCAGCTACCGACGATGCAAACGTGACGCGGTCGTCGCCCGAGCCACCGCTGATGATAATACTGGTGATTGGAGCGAAGGACACATCGACGAGCGTTGTCCCTTCACCTGTCACCTGAATATTGCCTGTTGCCACAAGAACCGTGAAGGTTCCGCCGGAGCCCGGCAGTACGACGGAAAGTGTCTCGCCCAAAAGTCCGGAAACTCCGCCGCCACCAACACCAGTGCTCGGTGGTGCGGCTCCGCTGGGGCCATCGATCAGCGTG
>JAQBWV010000121.1 GCA_027624335.1 Planctomycetota bacterium | reverse complement strand
GTAACTGCCAGCATCGCCGTGAGGTGACCGCCGGCTGATCCGCCAATCGCACCGATGTGCTGTGGGTCAATGTCGTAGGTCTCCGCCTTTATGCGAAGAAACCTCACCGCCGTCCGGCAGTCCTGAAGATTGGCTGGCCAGACTTCACGAAGCCGGTCAGCGATAATGTCTGTCTTTCTACACAGTCGATAGTTGATGCTGGCGCACACATAGCCGGCGGCTGCCAGATTGCTGCCAATGTTCTGTTCACGTTGGGCTGCCTTATCACCGCCGTGCCAGCCGCCGCCATGGACAATCAGAATCGCTGGTCGAGGTTTTTCTGCCTTTCCCGCCGGAAAATACAGGTCCATTTTCTCGGCACGGTGTTCTCCGAGATACGCAACGTCACGAACAATTTGAATTCTGGAATCTTCGGCTCGCGCGCCCTGAGGCAGCTGGAAGGCAAACATCGCAAAGACGACAGATAAGATCATCAGGCGACTGCGATGCCGAGCCTCGAGCGAATCGTTTGCCATTTCTCTGTCCTCAAACAGTGTCAGTAGCGTCAGCCGGTGGGAACCGGACCGACTGGGTAAAGCCATCGCAGTTGCCTATGCGATGATGTCGTGCATGACTTCACCAAAGTCACGTTCCAGGCGTTTGCGGCCAGGTATTTCGAGACGCCGCGTATCGAGTCCCAGTTGGTGCAGCACGGTGGCGTGCAGATCGGTGACGTAGTGCCGGTTCTCAGCCGCATGGAAACCGAGTTCGTCGGTTGCTCCGTGAACGATGCCTCGTTTCAGGCCACCGCCGGCCATAATCACGTTGAAGCCGTGCGGATGATGATCGCGACCGGTCGCAGAATCGGATCGTCCATTTCGCACTTCTGCTCCAGGCGTGCGCCCGAACTCGGAGCCAACGACGACTAGTGTCTCATCCAGCAGACCACGGCGTTTCAGGTCCTTGATCAGGCCGGCGATTGGCTGATCCACCTGCATGGCGAGATTGGAATGGCGGGCCTTGATACCGATATGCGAATCCCATGCGCCGGCACTGCCAGTGTATCCATGGAACAGTTGGATGAAGCGAACACCTCGTTCGGCCAGACGCCTGGCCGCCAGACACTTCGCTCCGAAAGCTTTCGTGGCTGACTGATCCAGTCCGTAGAGCTGCTGCGTGTCCTTCGTTTCGGATTCGAAGTCCATGACTTCCGGAACAGTTGACTGCATCTGAAAAGCGAGTTCATACGACCGGATTCGCGCCTGCAGCTCTTTGTCATCGGGATACTGAATTCCTGCAGCTCGGTTGAGCTGACCAACAAGGCCGAACATTTCCCGTTGCTCTTCAATTGTCAGCTTGTCATTCGCGGATCGCACAAACGAGAGCGGCTGCTTCGCATCAACGTTCAGCCGCACGCCCGCATACTTCGGGCCGAGGTAGCTGGAACCGTGAGTCCACGCAGCGCCGCAGCAGTCGGCGCTGGGGTTTCCAAGGACGACAAACTCAGGCAGGTTCTTATTTGCTGAGCCGAGTCCGTAACTCACCCACGCCCCGACGGTCGGAAACGCTCCCTCGGAAATCTTCCGCCCAGTGTGATAAGTAAGCTGAGCACCGTGGTTATTATCAATCGTCCACATTGACCGCACGACGCACAGGTCATCGGCACAGGAGCCCATGTGCGGGAACCAGTCACTGACTTCCAGACCGCAGTCGCCGTGACGACGATAACCAGTCTGCAGCGGCATAATTGCCTTAAAGACTTCGCGTGTCTGTTTTGACGGGTCGAGCAGGTTCTCGTTGATTTTGTCCTTATCGAGCACGTCGGCAGCAAACGGAGTGTCTTCGATCGACTTCCCGGCGTACTTGTTCAGAGCCGGCTTAGGATCAAACGACTCCAAATGGCTTAAACCTCCGATAAAAAAGATCCAGATCACAGACTTCGCCTGCGCCTCAAGATGAGGGGAGTTTCCTGAAGACGCTGCCTGGGCGACACCGTCTTTGAAAAAGATCGACGAGAGCGCCAGCCCGGTGAGTCCCATCCCGGTGTCGCCGAGAAATGTGCGACGGGACTTTTCAGACGCAGAGCGGGCGGATCCCCGAGATTGGGATTTGTGAATGCCGTGCATTTGGTTGTCCAACAGAACGTGTAGGGCCAGTTCTTACCGGCCGAAGATGCCAGGATGGCCGATGGGAACCGGCCCTATGAGTCGTCAGCGAATTGCGACGAAGTCGTTGTGGTTAAACAGAACAGTGATCAGTTTCTCACATCGGCCTGCATCGGTCGGTCTGGTCGAGTCGCCGCCAAGGAAGTTTCGGCACAACGCCGCCTCTTCCGGGAGTGGCTGTCGACCGAGGATTGTCAGGTACGCTTCTTCGATGAACTGCTCTGGCCTTCCATCAGTTTTCTTATGGAGTACGGCAACAAGCGCTCGGCTGCCTTCCACGGTTAACGGGCTGTTTGCCAGTGCAAGGGCCTGATGCGGTTTAACGCTGGTCTCACGCATGTAGCACTCGGAGACGCTGGGGCCGTCGAAGATCTGGACGAATTCGACAAGCTTCTCGTGAGCATGCCGAAGATACACGCTCCGACGCACCGACTTCTGAGCGAGCTTGTTATCAATATCAGCGCCACCCATCGTTCGGTCGAGACGTCCCGAAATGTGCAACAGGTTGTCGCGGACAAGTTCGCCTTCCATCCGTCGCGTTGGCATCTTCCAGAGGAAACGGTTGTCCGGGTCAATGGTTGAGTTCGCCGTGTCGACGCGGCTCGACATGCGATACGTCGTGCTCATTACAATCAGCTTGTGGAGCTTTTTCATGCTCCAACCCTGATCCGTGAACTCGGCGGCCAGCCAGTCCAACAGCGCCGGATGAGTTGGCTCGCGACCGTTGCCACCAAATTCGTTTGGCGTCGGCACGATTCCCTGGCCGAAATGCCGCAGCCAGATGTGGTTGACAGCCACGCGTGCCGTCAGCGGATTCTCCTTTGCCGTCACCCAGCGGGCGAATGCAAGCCGACGGCCATTGCTCTTGTCGAGATAAATGGACTGATTGCGAGACTCATACTTCGTCGTGACGTCTGCATCGACCGCCTTCTGAGCGGCTGCGAGAGATTTCTTTGCCGCATCGACGTTTTTCTTTGCCGTAGTGAGGGATGTTTTCGCCTTTGTCTCGGACGCCTTGTCTTCATCAGCTTTCGCTTTTGCAATGTCTTCCGTCGACTTGCTGACGGCAGCCTCTGTCGCTTTCACCTTTACCTGTGCATCAAGAAACGCCGACTCACGCTGAAGTTTCACAAGGTCTTTGGCCTTCGCGATCCACTCGTCCGAGCCTTCGCCACCAGTGTCTTCCAGGTCCTCAATCTCGAATTGAGCTCTGAGCACGGCGACCTTGCTGTCGGCAGCTTGCTTTGCCGTTGAGTCTTTTGCGTTGGCACTGGTCGTTTCCGCTTCAGCAAGCAGATCTTGCCTCACAAAGTCGCGTCGGTCCGGTTTGGCGGCAAGCCGAGGCAGCGACACCTGTTGAACGGCGAACACGCCTCCCAGCGACGTCGGCACTCCGGCCGGTATCGGTTCATCTTTAACGGGCCGTCGTTCATCGCCTGCTTCAAGAAACCACGTGTTGGTTGTCAACGCATTGTCATAGGCACGCGGAATACCGGCTTTCATCGTGTCGAGCACACCGGGCACGCGATCCGTCCTGACGTTGTATCGTTCGAAGATCGCCCGCATCGAGTAATACTCACGCTGGGTGATCGGATCGAACATGTGGTCATGACACTTCGCGCATCCCACAGTGATCCCCAGGAACCCCTGCGTCGTGTGTTTCACAACATTGTCCATCCACTGATCGCGATTGGCGTAGTAGTGCCGGGCCAGATAACCGGTGGCGCGGATTGCGTCCGTGTCCTCCGGAACAAGTTCATCAGCAGCCATCATCTCGACCAGCATGCGGTCGTAGGGTTTGTCGTCATTGAGCGATTCGATGATCCAGTCTCGCCAGTGCCAGATGTGCCGCTGACTGTCTCGCAGTGCATCGCGATAACCGGCCCAGTCGCTGTAACGCCAGACGTCCATCCAGTGACGCCCCCAGCGCTCTCCGTAGGCTGGATCGTCGAGCAATCGGTCAACGACCTCGTCATACGCCTGCGGGTTGGTTTCGAAGGCTGCGGCAAACGTGCGAACTTCGTCAGCAGTCGGGCTGAGTCCGATCAGGTCGAGGTACACGCGACGTAATAGAATTTCCGGAGCCGCCGACAATTGAGGCGATAACCCGCGTGCTTCATGCTGAGCTGCGACGAACCGGTCAATTGGATTCCTGGTCCACGCTGTCAATTTCACATCAGGCACGTCCGGCCGCACGACTGGTTTGAATGGGCGCCACTGGTATCGTTCTGAGTACTCAGCAAACTCGGCCAGAAGTTTCTCAATCCTCTCTGACTCTGCTGCGACTGGTTTGTCCTTCGCACTGCCGGGAGACGTTCCAGCCAGTAACTCACGCAGATTGGAAACACCGTCGCCGTCCGAGTCTTCCTCAGCAGTGCGGGCAAGACGCTCTTGAATTGTCAGCTCTGGACCGTTCTCTGCGGCCTCTTCACCGATGAGTCGGAGGCGGTCACCGAACGCGTTGTGAGGAAACTCATCCAGCGACTCGGCCCCATCTGGCTTCGCCCGCAGATGGCAAACAGCACACGAATCAAGCCGCTCGGACCGAAACCGGCCAAGGTACTGCAACAGCCCCTGCCGATTTGCCGGAGTCGCATTCGCAACGCCTGGCAAAATCCACAGGACAAAGCACGCAAAGAAATTGACTCGTCGAGACCGGCAGTGAATCATCGAAACCAACCAGACATTTCAGGACCTGGATACATACTGGCGACCATACTAACCGAAATCAGCTCACGATCACCTTCGAGCGCAGCCATGGAGCGTATCGGGCCTGGTCTCTAACACGACTGACATTCTGCTCACAGCGAATTCTGGCGAGTTGCCTGCCTTGCCACAGATGTCGGCTGCTGCGCCCCAGTCAAGCTGGCGACTGAGTGTTAATCGAGTGACTCTTTGGCATACTGCAAAGGTGCGTGAATTGCTCTCTAAGCCGTGGACCGATGTCAGAATGATTCCAGGATGAATGCAACTGGTCAAATGGCTGTAAGCGTGTTGACGCTGACCATGCTGCCGGCAACTGCGTACGTTACAGCGGGCGAGCCCATCGTTACGGTCAAACGCGAGATCTACGTGCCGAACAACGAGCATGGTAAGGCTCCGTGGGTTTACGCATTCCCCGGCAATGGCCATTATCGCGAAGAGATTCACACTGAGTGGTCTCACGAAGATCAGGTACGCGGCTACGGCGATGCGCCTCAAAACCCTCGCCTGCGTGTTTCACTGGACAATGGCCGAACGTGGTCGCCGCTCAAGGCTGAGCCTCCGTGGATGACCTTTCTCGACAAGGTCAGTGTTCTCGACTGGAAGTTCTGCGGCATTTACGACCCGGCGTCTGACCGCCTCGTGTCGCTTTCCATCCACCACGTTCGCGACATGCGTCAGGGGCCGCCGCGGATGATCTACAACCATGCTCTTGTGAGGACGTCAGCCGACGGCGGCAAGACGTACGGCCCGCCGCAGACTTTGAAGTATGAGGCCGGCGACGACTTCAATTCGAAGGATGTTCTGAATCCCAGGTACCTCGAAAACAACACTGGCTATCCGGGGCAGTCGATTCTGCTGCTCAGAAACGGCCAGCTGCTCATCCCGGTGACGAATTCCAGGATTCCTGCGGATGCCCCCGATGAAGTACCTCCACGTGTGAAGTGGCCGAGCAACGGCACCATCGGCAGCCTGTGCTACTCGGGTCGCTGGGACAAAGACCGCGAGGAATATGTCTGGACGGCCGGCAAACCCGTCTGGCTTCCCCGCTCGATTGCGTTTAATGGCCTGCTGGAAGCCGACGTCGCTGAACTCGATGACGGTCGCGTCCTGATTGTCTGGAGAATCACAAAGACAGGAAACGGATCGGCTCACAAGTGGTACAGCGTCTCCACCGACGGAGGAATGACGTTCGCCGAACCGAAGATCTTCGGCTACTCCGATGGGGCGAAGTTCTTCTCAACGAGCACTTTCCACCGGCTGTTCCGCAGCACAAAGACAGACCGACTTTACTGGATCGGAAACATCAGCTCGACCGCGCCGACCAATCCGGGGCACCCTCGCTACCCGCTCATCATCGCCGAGGTCGATGAAGTCACTTTCGCGCTGAAGAAAGACTCAGTAACAGAGATCGACACTCGACACCCCGGCGAAGGCGAACGCCTGCAGCTTTCCAACTTCTGGCTGATCGAGGATCCCGAAACCCGCGCGCTGGAAATCTACCTGACACGACTCAACGAAATCCCCGACGAGACCTTCAGCGCCAACGCGTACAAATACACGCTGCACTTTGCGAATTGACACATGCCACAATTCGTTTAACGCCCAGCCGCTGAGTCCCGCGACCAGTGGATTCCGACTGCAGACTTTTCCACCAGTCGTTGCCGGCACGGCGGATGATCTGGTCCAGCTCGAAGAGGTTATGGATCGGGGCCGGATAGGTTCTCAGTAACGGACGTTGGTTATCGTCGGGCAGCAGTCGCTTTCTACCGAGCTTCCTCAGCAAGGCTTCGACCTGGGCATTCTGGAACTCGATGATCTGCTGCTGACGCTGGTTCGCAAGACCACCGACCGTGGCCAGCAGAATGTGGCGGGGCTGGAGTAGGGAGGACATGGTTACCACCTGAAGACAGCCAGTCTCCAGGGCTGGCGGATGAAATGAACTCGCTGAGATGGCAGAAGATGAGCTGACGCAACTCATAACAATGCCGGTACTTGTGGTTCACCCGAGATTTCTGACCCGACGAGGCTGTCCGATCGTCACGCCCTGGGGACGTTGCTTCTTCTGCGAGTTCGAAAACAAAGCAGAATGGAACGCTCTTGACCATATCGGGCGACTACGGAGCGATGAGTGTTAGCGTCGTGGCAGCGGATATGGGCAGTCCGTCACGTGATGACTCTGCAAGAAATTCCAACGTGACTCGTGGCGGCAACTGCACGCTTTCGTCGAGTCGCAGTCTCAGTGTTGCCTGAGTCTGGTCGGAGGCCAGTGTGACTGGTTTGAAGTACAGACTTTTCGGGTACTGGGGAATAGTGGCCGAAATCGTGACGTTACTCATCGCAGTACGTCGCACGGCCGAGACAGACACTTCGATCACTTCACCCGAGCGTCGCGTGATTCGGCCCGGCTCGACCGAAAGTGTCAGAAGATTCGGCTGACAGCCCATGGCCATAGAACCCTTGGCTAAGTGAAATACCGAGTGCTTCTGTCCGTCCGGGCCCTCGACTTCGACCACACCCATCACTCGGCAGCGGTGCGTCGTTCCTTCGACGGCATTCGATTGAATGATTAACGGAATCGATCCAGTGTTCGAGTCCTGGTCGATAATGCCAGACAGAGGAATAACCGTGCCGCGGCGATCCGGGTCGACTCCCACCAGACGGATCGTCCCCGAGAATCCTTCATCGCGTACGGCGGTGACGGGAAACCGGAATGCCGCCATTCGATTGGCCTCGAGAATAACTGTCGTTGTCGCCAGCGAAAACGGGATGTGAGGCGTAACGGCCAGCCAGAGTTGTTCGGTGTGGATTGACGCTGCCCCCGCTACCAGAGTGACCGCTGCCTGAGCGACTCGCTCGATCAATTTGCCGTTCTGCTTGAAGCGGGCCACGATACGGATCGGCGCCCCGGAAAACGGCAAGCCTTCTGCGGCATGGAATTTCAACTTTGCAGAAGCGGGACTCTTTGCCGGCAGTTTTTGAGCTTCCACCGTAACGCCGTCCGGAAGGTCGATCGCAGTTAATTCAAATTCGTCCGCAAAGTCGTCGAGCTTTGTCAGCGTCACAGGAATTTCCAGCACGCCGCCGCTTTCGATCGCGAACTCGGATGCATTGACCGAGAGTTGCAGGTCCGGTTGCGGTTCGGCAATGGTCAGACGATAGATAAAATCAGAGTCCCCTCGCGCGGCACGTTCCGTCAGCGCTATGAGGTAGTCGCCGTCGGCGGGAGCGGTGAACAGCAGGCCTGGATCGGGAGTGCCCGGTGCGTCATCGATCGTTTTCAGCATCCTGCCCTGATCGTTGCTGACGGTCAGCACCGCATCGATGGCAAATCCCAGCCTCGCCGCAACGATGTCAATCTTCACCTTCTGCGTCTTTGTCGCGCTGAAGCGAAAGACGTCAACGTCACCTGGCTCTGCCAATCGACCATTCACGACCAGCGGCAACGTGACTGCCTCCGCCGCTTCGACGTTGTTATTCGGTTCCGTTTCAAAGTGCTCTGCCGAGTCGCCGACCGGCACCATCAACCTGTTGGCACATCCCGGCAACATAATTTCGTGGGCCGTTTCGGTTGCACTGGGCGTAACGGAGTAAGATGCCGAATTGCCATCGGCGAGGTTCCAGCCAGTCAGAGTGATGGCAGACTTCGTGCCGCGCTGCAGACCCGACGGAAATGCGTAGTCGAGGTACGGACCATCGGTAACCGTCAGGCGGTAAACGTCTTCGGGACGGCCAGACAGATCGAAGTTGTAGAGCTGCAGCGTGAACGTACCGCTTGTCGAACTGCGGTAAATCAGCAACGCATCGAGCCCTCGATGGTCGTTGCTGATCGCGACGACTCGTCCTTCAGAATCCATCAGCCGCAGCGTCGTGTCACACGGAGATCCGATCGATCGGGCGGCAACAGCACAAACAATCTGCTGTCCCGATTTCAGTGACAATTCGAACTGGTCAATGTCGCCCTGCGGATTGAGTTGCCCGTTGACCGTGACTGGAAAAGTGATGGACTGCGCGGCCTCGTCGTTGTGTTCGAGTCGTTCAGGCAACTCACCGATGACGAACGGTCGCGGCGTCGATCCTCCCTGTACGGAAAAAATACGGATCAGACGATTTCCGGGAGCCGCATCTTTGGAAATCGACAGTTTCAGCTGCCCTTCGGTGGTCTCTGTTTCGGAGGAAACTCCGCTGCCCTCGATCCAGACGCCGCACCGGCCGGGCATGTATTGACCGTCAAGATGCACGTCGATGGCCGAACCGCGTTGACCGCCGGCGGGGAACAGGTAACCGATCTGCGAAGCGGTCTGAGCGAACGCGCTGACTGAACACAGCGTGATCGCGAGCGTCAGGAATGCATGTCGGCGGGTGATCATGGGCGTTTGGTATCTCGCAAGTCCGGCACTCAGAACAGCTCCGCAATCGGGCGGCCGCCGTTGACGATGGGAACCGGGCGACCGAGCGGAGTGATGTACTCTTTGTGCGGATCGATGCCCATTTTGGTGTAGAGCGTCGCGGCGAAGTCCTCAACTTTCAGCGGACGTTCTATCGGCGAGTTGCCCTGAATGTCGGTCGCTCCGATGACCTGCCCGCGAGGAACCCCCGCGCCGGCGGCGACGACCGACATCGCGCTGGGCCAGTGATCACGACCAGCGTTCTTGTTGATTTTCGGTGTGCGACCAAATTCGCCTAACGCCAGCACGAGCGTGTTTTCCAACAGGCCTCGTTGATCCATGTCTCGAATCAACGCCGAAAACGCCATGTCGAAAATCGGCAGGTAGCGTTCTTTCAAATAAGGAAAGATATTTCCGTGATGGTCCCATCCGGCATGCTGCACGGTGACAAACGGAGCACCCGCTTCGATCAACCTCCGAGCCAGCAGGCACTGCTGGCCGACCATGGTGTGGCCGTAGTCCGCTCGCGTCTTCTCTGGTTCGAGACTGATGTCGAACGCTTTGACTGCTTGCGGTGAAGTGATGAGTCCGACGGCCTGTTCATAAAAGTTATCCATCCCTTTGGCGGGATCATTCGCGGCGGCATCCGGAATTCGCTTCAACTGATCGACCGATTGACGCAGCGCCTCGCGTGTGCGGGCTCGACCGCTGCTGATGCCCGGCGGCAATGTCACGTCGGATACTTTGAAGTCGGGATTGTTAGGATTGTTCGAGATGTAAAATGGCGCGTACTTCGTACCAAGGAAATTCGGACCGCCCGAACGCAATGGCCCCGGTAGCGCAAACTGAATGTAAGGCGGCAGTCCGTAGACGGAACCCCGTTCTTTTGCGATTACGGATCCGAAACTTGGATGAAAGCTGACGTTTGCTCCACAGGCGACCGGCGTGGGCGTCGGGCAGCCTGTCGTCAAATAGTGATTGCCGCCGCCGTGGCCGGGATCTTTGTGAGTGATGGAGCGAATCACCGTCAGGCGATCCATCACCTGAGCAATCTTCGGAATGTGCTCGCCCACGTCGATTCCGGCGACGTTGGAGCGGATCGGATCGAAGATGCCACGAATCTCGGACGGCGCTTTCGGTTTTGTATCGAACGTCTCATGATGACTGGGGCCTCCATCCATCCAGATGAAGATACAGCGTGTCGCAGGCTTCGCTTCTGCAGCGTTTGCCGCCTGCATCCGCAACAGATCAGCCAGACCGAAGCCGCCTAAAGCCGACAATCCGGTCTGAATAAAATCGCGCCGCGACGACCCGTCGCAATATCGCTGTGTCTGAGGGCGTTGGTTCATTCGATACCTTGCTTTAACTCAGTCATTGAGAACGAATTCTGCCGTATTGATCAGTGCCCAAAGAACATCTTCGGTAGCGCGGCGGCGGGTGCTTTCCGGTGCCGAGTAGACCAACACTGTGGCGGACAATTCCTGCTCAGTCGGGTAGCGGCTTAAGGCCGTAAGATACAGTTCGGTGATTATCTGTTCGGGAGACAAGTCACTCTTCGAAAGTGTTGCGGCATAACCGGTTGGCGAACTGATCTTGTCATTCACGACCGGAGCGTTCATCAGGTGCATCACCTGGCCGAGACTCGTTTCAGAAAGACGCTCGCAATCGCATACACTCTTACGTTGAGGCCGCCCGAACACGTCCAGGAATGACGACGGCAGTCGATTGTTCCACAGCTGCACAGCTCGCGTCCCATGTGGCGCGCCAGCGAAGTCGGACGGTTCACCGGTTACATCACAAACCGCGTCGAGCAACACTTCAGCGGACAGCCGCTTGCGATAGGTGCGCGAGGAATTGCGTGTGTCGCGAACATTCGTTTCGTTGGGCAGTGAACTGAGCTGGTAGACGTCGGACGTCATGATTGAGCGGATCAACTGCTTTATATTGAACTTTTGTTGCACGAATTCTGCCGCCAGAGCGTCCAGAAGTATCTCGTTCGTCGCCGGGTTGGTGGCCCGCATGTCGTCGATCGGCTCGACCAGACCTCGCCCCATGAAGTGGGCCCAGACGCGGTTGGCCATCGTTCTCGCGAGGAATGAATTGTTCGGTGAAGTCATCCACTCAGCGAGCTGCACTCGTCGGTCGTCGGTGACCGGAACGTCGAGCGGATCGCCGAGCAGCGTTTGCGGTGCAACAACAGCATTGGTTTTCGGGTGTTTGACGTCGCCACGATCGGTGATAAACAGAACCTGCTCTCCATTGGCGGCGTTCTTCTGCTTCAGTCGTGGGAAGAATGCCGCCATTCCGAAAAAGTCATCCTGTCCCCAATGTTCGTAGGGGTGATGATGGCATCGAGCGCATTCAAGTCGCACTCCCAGAAACACCTGGCTGACAGCGATCGTCAGATCATTCGGCTCCGGGAATGCCTTGTAGAAGTTGGTCGCACCGTTGTGATTGCTGCCGCCCTGAGCGGTGATCAACTCGCGAACGAACTCGTCGTACGGCATGTTGTCTCGAAACGCCTGTCGCAACCAGGCGTCGAAAACGTAGGCGGACTTGGAGCCCAATGTTTCCTGATTGACACGTAACAGGTCGGCCCACTGAAGCGCTAAGTAATCAGCGTACTCACGGCGTTCAAGCAGCGAGTCGATCAACGCCGTGCGTTTGTTATGGGCCCTACTCGTCAGAAACTCGCGAGTTTCTTTCGCGGTGGGCAGTTTTCCGATCACGTCCAGAGACGCCCGTCTCAGAAACGTCGCATCGTCGCATCGAATTGAAGGAAGCAGATTCAGCTTGCCCCATTTGGCTGCCGCATGTTGATCGATGAAGTGCGGAGACTGCCAGGCCGCCTGAAGTTCGTTGGCGTTATCAGCGGAGCCAAAGGGCACGGTCACTCGGCAGGTCGCGACGAACTCCAGATAGCGAGTCATGATCGCCGCTTCTCCGGCCACTTTCGTCGTCTGTATCAGGCCGTGATTGTCGACGCCAGCGACGACGTTGTCATTGGTGTCGTAACGTGATTCGTCCGTAACATCGCGGACAGTGCCGTCAGAAAGAACGGCAGTAACAATGACCTGCTGCTGAGACTGCTCCGTGAGGACACGTTCAGTCGGCGTTATTCGAATATCTACAACCCTGGGATCATCGAGGCCTCCCCAGGGTGTTCCCTGTTTAACCCAGCGAAGAATCCGGTTGTACTCGGTGGAACCGGCAGGGAACTTCTGTCCGCCGCCATGAGGCACTCGGTTCGCGGCTTTCAGCAGAAGCAGTGATTGCTCGGCGTCAACGGGAAAGATGCGTCGGCCTCGAGATTCACTCACTAGCGCGGAATAGTCGAACACCGGGTCGAAACCGAATACCGACAGTTTGAATCCGTTCTGCCCGTTCTGCTTGCCGTGACAACTGCCGGCGTTGCATCCTGCTTTAGAGAGAATGGGGACGATGTCGTTGGCAAAATTGACCGGCAGTGATTCGGCTGAACGCAGGACATTAACACTCATGCGAGCCAGCAATCCTTGCGACCGAATCAGAATTGAAGTCGAACCGTCCGCGACTGCTCGCACCACTCCCTGCGAATCGACAGAGGCGACAGTCGGGTTGGCGGACTCAAATTGCACGTCCCGAGTGCGATCAACTTCCCGACCGTTCGCGACCTCGGTCACGAGCAGTTGTTGCCGGGCCTCAGAACCAATGAGCGTTCGATTGTCCGGCGCGAGACTCAATACCGGCTCGCCTGCTACGGCAGGGACTGCCCAATGCAGCGTTGCGAAGACTATGTACGAGGCGAGTTTAACGTTCATTCTGCGGCTGCTCGGAAATTCATGGCTACTATCCGTATCACAAAACATCAACGAGTGTGAATATGTAAAGTCTACAGGAACAGACGCAACGAACAGAAGCCAGATCAAGCATGCGTTAGCCAGATACAGTTGCTGCCACTTCTCTTCGAAATCTCCATTCAATTCTGAAGACCAGAATGGACCACAACCCTGTATGCTGAAATTCTCCTCCGTACTCGTCTCAGGTTCACATCTCGACTCATCGCACCTCGTTCGTCGACATAAAAAGGCAGTTCTATGACGTGGCAGAGTTTTTCGGTCGTAGCGTTTTCCGTCGTTTGCTGCCCTTCCGCGAACGTCCATTTGCATGCACAGGAAATTCAGACTCGACGAGTCAATGTGCAGGTCGACGGCGGACGTCCTCTGTCAGGCGAGCGGAGCTGTTTTGCAGTGTCCCCTACAGGCGAGATCGCGTTCACGTGGACGCTGGCCGCGGGCAAATTCGACTGCAAGCCGCTCGGAACAATCTCGCCGGACGGGCGAATTACGTACTCGGCCATCGACAGCGAGACCACCTGGAACGTTGAAGGCTGGGGCTCTTTCGGACACCCGTCTGACCTGGTCTACGATCGCCGGGGACGGCTGCACGTCGCCACGCGATTTCACGGGCAGCCTTACGGAGTCGATTACTGGTACCAGGTTGACGGGCAATGGCGGCTGGAGACGTTCGGCCAGGACGTCACCTTCGGCGGTAACAACATCACGCTGGATCTGTTGCCGGATGGTCGGCCCGTCGTCGTGTGCATTGCGCGCGACCGCAGCCGCCTGGCGGTCTGGGAACGGACAGCGGACGGGCAGTGGAACGCTGAACGGCCCGAGGAATTACAAGGTGTCGCCGCCGGGCATTTTGATCTGGTCGTATCAGGCGAAGGACTGCTGCAGGTTGTATCCTGTCCTCAGAGCGGCGGGCCGAAGTGTGCCACGCGCGACGTTGCCGGAACATGGAACGTCGTCACGATTTCGACAGTCGGCGTCTGCCGGAACATTGCCGCGACCTCGGCTGCCGATGGGCAGTTGCACGTTTCTTTTGCAGCGGGAGAAACCGGCGCGTCCATCCGGGACCTCCATCACGCTCAGCTCGCTGCGGATGGAACGTGGTCGAGCCGCGTTGTCGCTCAGGCTCCGGCGAATCACCACGTCGGCCGAACAGACATCGACGTGACGGCAACCCGCACGGCCATCACCTGGGAGCGTGGTGCCGGAGCTGTGGCGATCAGCAAGGATTATGGTTCGGTTGTGGGCTCGGTTGAGCTGACGCTGATCGACTCAGCGAATAAATCAACAACGCAGACTGTGGCCGACTCCGGAGGCAGGCCGTCGCTCGCGTTGACCTCGGATGGCCGCACCGCGTGGGTCGGTGTTTATTCGGGAAACGACAACGGCGACGACTTTTACCTGCTCAACTGCAATCTGGCTGGCGAGAAGCCAGACACCCTCGAAGCACCGACGTTCGACGCGCAGGCTGTCTTCGCGGCCGGATGTCTCCGCGATATCAATTCAGGAAACGAACTGGCGATGCGTCGTGGAGTTCAGCGGCTGGACATGTCGCAGCTGACGGCGACGCAGCGTCTCCAGTTGGTCGATCGCTTCCTGGACAACCCCGACGCCACGATCCGAACGGCCATCGTCCGGGAACTGGCGAAGGATCCCGCAGCACTGCAACTCGCGGCGGACGACGGAAAGCTACTACCGATCCTGAACGATCCTGACCGGCTGGTTCGCAAGACACTGCTGACGCACTTCTCCGACGACGCCAGCGTCGCGGAAGTTGGCCAGTCGCTGGTCGTCGCAGGTTTGGCAAGTACCGACGCCATGACTCGTCTCGCCAGTGCAGAAGTGATACGCGAACACTCCGACTGGCCGATCAGTCCCGCTGGTGAGCGTGCCATCAGTTCTCTGATCGCCGACCTCGGTCACAGCGACGCCGTGCGATCCGGCTCGGCCGGCATGGCGCTGGAACGTCTCACGCATCTGCAACCGGTGGTCACCACCCTTCGAGCGGCGCTGATGGGAGGTCACATCGAGCAGCGAGCGAAAGCGGCTCTCGTCTTGTGGCGAACGAAGCAGCCCTTCGAAGTGAAGCATCTGGAAGAATCGATGCGGTCGGGATCGGAAACGACTCGGCTCGCTGTCTGTGGACTGCTTGGCCAAATGCGATCGCGCGAGGGTGTTCCGTTGCTCAAGCTGGCACTCGACAGCACGATTCCTGCCGTACGCGCAGCCGCCGTCTACGCGTTGAAGTCAACCGCTCACGTCGCCGACCTGAAGCCGGTGGCGACGCACCCGCCTGGTTTCGATCTGCTCGCACTGCGGAATGCAACTCCAGACAGCGAGTCGGCACGCGAGACACAGCTGGCGGCAATCAACGTACTGATCACTGCGTTGCATCACACTGACGCGAACGTTCGAGTAAAGGCGTGCGACGCGTTGGGACGAGTCGGTGCAAAGCAATCGCTTCCGTCTCTGGCGAAGCTTTCTACTGACGTGGATCCGGGAGTCCGCATCTCTGCCGCAACGGCCGTCAGCGTCCTGAAGGAATCGACCGGAGATTCGCTGGTCGATCACGCGGAGTGGATGAAGTCTGCGTCGACGCGAACGCTCCGAACACTCAACCCGGTGTATCGAGCACCGACCACGGTGAAGGACGGCGTCATCCTCGCTGGCAGCAACAAACAGCTTTTCATTGATGACTTCGTCGTCGATGACATGTCGGGACTAAAGCGACGGCTGCACCCGTTTAAGAAGCACGAGCGTAACCCCGTCTTTCAGGCGCAGGTGCCGTGGGAAGAAGGATGGGCCGATCCGTTCATGTCGACTGTGATCTACGACGCGGAACAACGCTGCTTCCGGATGTGGTACCGCTGCGGCCCTCGCCATTCGCTGAAGGGCTATGCGGTTTCGGAAGACGGTATTCACTGGCGGCGGCCGAACGTCGCCGCGACAGCGTGGCAGGCATTCGAAGCGCACAACCTGCTGGGCTTTGACGGGCAGATCGGCATCTGGAAGAAGCCCGGCAACAACGTGCAGTACGACCCGCACGCGAAAGATTCCGAGGATCGTTTTCAGTCGCTGTTCTATCAGCACGATAAAACGTACGGAGTCAGCCGCTCCAGCGACGGCATCACGTGGAGCCAGCCTCAGGCCGTGCGTCCGGCGTACGGCGACGTCGTTTCTTTGATCACAGATCCGGGCCAGGATCGCTATCTGTTTTTCCCTAAATACATGCGGGAGCACGACGGTTTTGTCCGTCGCAGTTTCGCCGCCGCAACGCTCAAGAAACTGGATGATCCCTTCACGGCGAAGTTCCCGTTCCTGGCCGGACACCGTGAAGACGCTCTTGTTGGTGACGGCGCGTGTCGAGCGTTTGGCAGTCTGCTGCCCGACGTGACGCAGCTCAACGGGTTCCACAGTGAAATCTATTCCGTCACCGCGATGCCGTACGAAGGCGTCTTCGTGGCTCTGTACGACCTGTGGCCGGTGATCGGAGATCGCGAGGGACCGCTGGACATGCCGATGAAAGTCAGCCGCGACATGCAGACCTGGACCGACGTCGATTTTCCTCGCCGCGCTCTGTCGATCGGGCAGTTTGGCGAATGGGACTCGGGCATGGTCTACGGAGCGAATACGATGCTCGTCGTCGATGACGAAATCCGGCTGTACTACCTGGGTGCCAACATGGGCCATTGCACCAACATTCTGCCCATGACCCGCCCGTACCACTCGCTGGGAGTCGGTCTGGCCACGCTCCGTCTGGACGGCTTCGCCTCGCTGCAGGCAACCAGAGACGAACCCGGAACCGTGACCACTCGCCCGCTCCAGATCAAAGGAGACGATCTCTTTGTGAATGCCGACTGCGGCGCCGACGGCTGGTTGAAAGCAGAACGCCTGGACGCCGCCGGCAACGTTCTTCCGGGATTCACACTGGCTGACTGCCGAGCCGTTACGGGCGACTCACTTCATCACAAAATCACCTGGCGAGGTGCCAACGCGCTTCCCACAGGAACGCCTGCCACAATCCGCATCCGCTTCACCATGAAGGGTACCGACCTGTATTCATTCCGCTTCGCCGACCGCAATCAGTAGGTCGCAGACAGCATTCACTCACTTCCGGCGTCTGACCAGGCGGCCCGAGCTTTTTTTCGCGTGTTCCCAGAAACTCACTCGAAGAGACGAGAATGTCCGTAAGACCAAATTGGCAGCGCCACTTTGCGGCGGTGGCAAAGCCCGGCGAAGCGACTCAACCAACATCACCATGACGGCCAATGGCTGCACAATCTGCTCATTTCAGTATCCTACGGAAGCTTATTGAACACTTCCCCACAATCAGTGAGGGTTAATCTTAGACAAAGTTTCGAATGCGGAGTCGTTTGATGTGTCGCTGGCTGACAGTTTGTTGTCTTCTCTTTGTTTCGTCCGTATCCGTCGCCGAAAAGCCGCAGGCCGAATCTAAACTCGTGCCATTGCCGCAGAAGGTATCGGCTCCAAAGAACAATCCGACGACCCCGGCCAAAGTTGAACTCGGCAAGAAGCTGTTTTTCGATCCACGGCTGTCCGGCAACAACCAGATGAGTTGTGCGACGTGTCACATGCCTGACAAGGCATACGGTGATGGGCTTGCCCTCTCACCCGGCGCTGAGGGCAAACCGTTGAAGAGAAACACCCAGACCTGCCTGAATGTCGGATTCTTCAAGACGTTCTTCTGGGATGGTCGAGTAGCCAGTCTGGAACAGCAGGCCCTCGGCCCTATTCAGTCCACGGTCGAGATGAATCAGAATCTGGATAATCTTGAAGTTGAACTGGCAGCGATTCCCGGCTACGTCACCGAGTTCAAAGATATTTTTGGCACCAGGCCGAACAAAGATGGGATTGCCAAAGCGCTGGCCGCATTCCAACGAACTCTGGTGACCGAGTCATCACCATTTGATCGTTTTCTGGCCGGTGACCAAGACGCTCTTTCTGCCGATGCGAAAAGAGGACTGGAGCTGTTCCGTGGAGAAGCGGGGTGCATTGAGTGTCACAACGGCCCGTTACTGAGTGACGGAAACTTCTACCGGCTCGGAGTGTCATTCAAAGACGAGGGTCGAGCGAACATCACCGGCATGAAAGAAGATCGCTACCGTTTCCGCACTCCCAGTCTTCGCAACATCGCAGAGACTGGCCCTTACATGCACGACGGCTCGCAAAAGACGCTCGATGATGTCGTCACGTTTTATTTCCGTGGTATCCCCGATTCCGGGCCGGATGGACTGAATCCGGATACTGCGGCACTGGATGGTGTTAGCTTCTCGGACATTGCGCCGATTGTCGAGTTCCTCAAGTCACTGTCTGGCAAGGCTCCAGAACTCACACCGCCAAACCTTCCCTGATGGCTGTAAGTGATGCCGATGATTTCGAAAGAGACGGCCCATGACGTGGATGGACTGGTATGAGACCCTTTGGAAGCCAGGCTGGACGCCAGCGCCAAAGACCATTGGCGTCATCTGGCAGATTCTCTATTCGATCATCATCGTCACATTTGGCTTCGTGTTTGAGCGGGCAATTCGCAAGAAGTTGCCACGGAAAGTTGCGATTCCCTTTGCGGTCAACCTCGTCGCAAATCTGATCTTCACGCCAATTCAATTCGGTCTCCGAAGTCTTTCGCTGGCGTTGGTCGATATTCTGATCGTCTGGGGCTCGATCATCTGGATGTCGGTGGTGATCTGGAAGCACCACAAGTGGGTCGCTGTGGCTCAGATTCCGTACTTCGTGTGGGTCTCGATTGCGACCGTGCTGCAATTGAGCATGACGTGGATGAACTGGGGAACATGATCCGTCTTGGACTCTGCTGCATATTCCGGGACGAACCGATCAAGTTCCGCACGACCACGGCAACGGCTAATCAGAAACTGAGTCGCTCCGATGCGCTGGCGAAGCTGTCGGAACTGTGCCTGGCGAATGCCGACTCTCTACTGGCTGCGTTGCAATTCTGCTCTGAAAAACGCATCGGCTGCTTTCGTATCAACAGTCAGATTCTCCCGCTGAAGACACATCCCGGATGCGGTTACGAGGTCGATGAACTTCCAGACGGCGACGAGATTGTTCGGCGATTCGAGGCGTGCGGGAAATTTGTAATCAAGCACGGTCTGCGAACCTGTTTTCACCCAGATCAGTTTGTCGTGCTGAACTCAAAACGGCCTGATGTGGTGGCCAACTCCATCAGTGAGCTGGAATACCAGTGTGAAGTGGCTGAATGGGTCGGAGCCGATGTCGTGAATATCCACGGCGGCGGAGCCTACGGTAACAAGCCAGAGGCGTTGGCTCGTTTTGCCCAAAACTTCAAACGGTTGTCACGCAGAGTCAGAAAACGATTGACGCTTGAAAACGACGATACGACATACACACCCGCCGATCTGCTCCCGCTGTGCCGAGAAACTGGTATCCCGCTCGTGTATGACGTGCATCATCACCGCTGCAATCCGGATGACCTTTCGATTGAGGAAGCCACCGAACAGGCTCTCGCTACCTGGGACAGGGAGCCACTGTTCCACATCTCCAGTCCGATTGA
>JAQBWV010000120.1 GCA_027624335.1 Planctomycetota bacterium | reverse complement strand
ATGCGCCGTGAGGCCGTGCTGTTCGCCTCATTTACCCTGGGAGTCCAACAGTCCTTGGCTGACGCACTCCGTCAGGCACAGCCTGACCTACTTCTGATGTAGCCAGTTGCCCAGTCGCTGCTTCTGTTCTGCGGTCGGCGTTTCGACGACGGACAGTTTCCAGGTCTTTGCCGGTTCTTCTCCGAGCACCAGGCGGATCTTTTCCAGACGCTCACGACGAGCGATCAGGACGTCGACAGAATCGCCGGGCTGATACTGTTTCAGACGGACGTCCCATTGACTGACGGTTACTCGATATGAATCTATCGCAAGGATTTCGTCGCCGGAATTGAATCCTGCGTCGAATGCCGGGGAGTCTCGCAGTACCCGAGTGATGACCAGTCGCCCGGACGAGTCTTCGGTGGTCAGACCGGTCCACGACTTTCTCTTTGCCTTCGAATCTTTGGTGTCTGAATCTTTCGCCTCTGAGTCTTGAGTGTTCTCTTTGGTGCCCGCTTCTATATCGGCGACGTCGGTTTCTGATTTCTGAAACTGGAGACCGTACCAGTCGAGCGTTTTCGCATAATCGAGTTCGTCCAATCCGTCGACGTAGCGTGCGAACCAGTTGGACAGATCCATCCTGGACGTTTCTTCGACGATCGCGCGGAAGTCGCTGGGCGAGTAGCCGACATTTCCGGCGTGTCGTTCGTATAGAGTCCTCATCACATCGTCGAGTGACTTTTTGTCCCCGGTCGCCGAGCGAATCTCAGTATCCAGCAGTAGCGCGGCCACGGCCCCCTTGGTGTAATAACTGACCTGTGAGTTGCCGGAGTTTTCGTCTGGCCGGTAGAGCTTGATCCACGTGTCGTGCGATGAGTCACTCAGACTCTGCACGTTCCGGCCAGGCGTCGTCTGCAACTGCTCGATCTGTTTTGAAACCGCTGTGAAATACTCTTTTTGAGTGATCAGCCCACAGCGAGCGAGCGCCAGGTCGTCGTAATAACTGGTGATGCCTTCGGCGATCCAGAGGCTTCGCAGGTAAACTTCGTTCTCGTAATCGTATTCGACGAGCGGTTTTGGTCGCAGACGGCGCACGTTCCAGGTGTGGAAGAATTCGTGACTCGCCAGACCCAGCCAGCGGACGTATTTCGCGCGGTCGCGATAGTACCAGCGGCTAATCATCATGACCGTCGAGTTGTCATGTTCCAGGCCTCCGCCGGTTTCTGTCAGAAGGTTAAAAAAGATGTATCGAGGATAAGGCACGAGGCCCCACATGCGCTGGTGCTCGGCCACGATCTTTTGAAGATCCCGCGACGTTGCATCGCCATCCCATATGTCGCCTTCACCGATGCTGACCAGCAGGTGTTCCCGCTCGCCCACGGTGAATGGGTAAATCCTGGGGTTACCACACAGAATCGGCGAATCGACCAGCTCGTCATAACTGGCGGCGACGAATGTCTGTTTGTCGTCTCCGACTTGAGGCAGCGGACAGACGGCGTGCTGCCAGTCATCCGGCAGTTCAATGCGAACTTGATGTTTCTCATTCCGAGCGTTAACCGGCGAAAGAAATGTCGACGCACCATTGAAGAGTGCAAAGTCGCTTTCGACCAGGTTGGTTCGAACGGTCATCTCGTTGCAGTACAGCCGGTATCGAACCACAACAGTTGTGGCGTTTCCCGACTTCACAAGCCAGCGATTCTTGCGACTGCGCGAGACGGACACATCGGTCCCGTCGGAACTGCTGGCGGAAATACTTTCCACGTGCCGAGCGTATTCGCGGATGAGATACGATCCCGGCGTCCATGTCGGCAGCATTAACTCGAATTGTTGCTGTCCTGTGGTGTCGCAGCGTAACTCGATATCCGCGTAGTGATTCTTTCCTTGTGGAAACCGCACCACGTACTCGATATCGCCCCCCTGCGCTGTTTCCGAAACCAGCAATGCAATTCCTCCGAAAACGAGACCAGTCAGCAGCTGCATGACACGGGAACGCGACGATTCGATACGAGCGTTCATTTGAACGGCGTGATTCAGAGGCGAGTTCAATGGCCAGACCCAATTGTTAGAACATACGAGGCTCAGCAACGCCACTCGGAAACGCACCGCGATTCCCGGGAAAACGAGTTCAGGACTTTGGCGGCGCTTTGAGCAATAGTGCAAGCTTTCGCCTTATTTCGCGATCGAAAATGTCGTCCCGGCCCGTCATGAGTTTTCCATCGATCACGATGTCATCCGCAGTGGTGTTCGGATCTCCTGCCTAGCGACGCCTGTCCATGCTCTGTCCCTTGTCTGTCAGGTCCTCGCTTGCGGATAAACAGGCAGCGTCACTGACGAAGTCAACAGAGACCAGTAACCAGTCTCGGGCGAGAATTCTGAATCGTTCCGGGGAAGTCATGGCAGACCTCATGGTTGTGACCGATGGCCACTCTATCGTGTCAGGTCTGCGGGGCACGATCAAACCAGCAACTCGACTTTCATCAAAATTCCGGGGCTGCTCATCGATTTCGGGTAGGTCGTGAGCTGCTAAAACTCATTCGAGGGCGCTCCGGGCCTGTAGTGAGTCATTCTCGACCGCGTGTGGTATTTCCAGAACCCGTCGCATGGCAGGATGTGATAATCGGGCAAAAAAAACACCTCGACCGTCGCGAGACGATCGAGGTGATGTTAGTCGTCAGCTGATCCATTGCTTATGCACTGGAAGCGTCGTCAGCGGGATTCGGCTTTGGTGGTTCGGTTGAAGGAATTTCTTCCGTTACGGGCTCGACCGGCACCTGCAGCGAGTTTTCTTCCGGAACAGGCTTCAGTGTTTCCTGCTCAATTGTCGCCGAGTTGGCTGCACAGTTGCCATTCGGGCAGTTGCTGCCATTCGAGCAACCCGTCGCACAGCCGCCCATTGTCGGGCAAACCGTTGTTGGGACAACTTTGCAGACTTCGTACTCGACTTCGCGAGCAACCCGTCGGCAGTTCATCCGGGTAACGGTGTAAGGCACTTCTTTCGACACACAGTGAGCAATCTTCTGCGTCACTGTGTAAGGAACTTTCTTCTCGACGCAGTACGGAACTTTCCGCGATGCCGTTTCCGTAACCCAGCGACACGTTGTCACTGGAACCTTGCGGACCATTTCTTCCTGAACCATCCGGCAGGTACGAGTCGGAATCTTCTTCGAGACCGTTTCATTAACCCACTTGCAGACTTTGTACGGAATCTTTTCGACGACTTCTTCTTTTACCCAGCGGCATGTCTGAGTCGGAATCTTTTCGACGATGACATCGGTCTCATAACGACGAACCGTACACTGAACAGTTTCAGTCACTGTTTCGGGAACCATCGTCGTGTGCTGAATCTGTCGCTGAACCATGTTCGGACACCACTTCCTGGTGTTGAAACTCAAATTCGGTGTTTGAGTCATCGTCAGTGCTGGCAACGGTAATGGCAAACACGGGCTGCACTGCAGCGTCAGCCACGGAAGTGGAAGCCCTGGCAGGCAGTGAGGCCTGTTGATCCACTGGCCCTGATCGACACAGACCGTGCGGCAGGTCGTGACTGGCTTCATGACCGTGTGGCAAACCTGTCGCTCGACGACTTCGTCAACCGGACGGCACACCGTGCGACGGCATTCGCGTTCGCCGTTTTCGACAACCTGCTTCCAGTTGACTTTGACGCAGTCGCGTTCAGACGTCTCCCAGACGGGCTTTCGAACAGTATAGCTGCAGTCTCGTTCGCCGGTTTCCCAGACGGGTTTGCAGGCCGTGTACTTCTCTTCCCGGTACGACGTTTCGGTGACGGGTTTGCGGACTTCGTATTCGCACTCGCGATACGCGGTCTCACGGACGACCTTGTAGCAGGTTACGTCTTTCGTCTCATAAGCGGTTTCGTAAACGGTTCGGGTCCGAGTGATCTCCTCAGGTTCCCATACGGTTTCCCAAAGGGTTTTCTTACACGTCTGCCGTTCGATCTTGCAGGTTGTGTAGCACGAACTTGGCTGACAGGCGACGGTCGGGCAACAGTTAAACGTAGCTGCTCCACAATAACCGGACGCGAACGCCTGCTGGCTTAAAGTTGTAGCCGCGCAGAAGGCGAGCATTGCCAACAGCTTCTTCATCACATGTCTCCTCTTTAGGTGACGGTTCAATCGATGCGAAAAATCCGGCTCAGCCGGCCAGCCAGTCACACAGGCCGAAACCCGGGCGACGCGGCAATCTGTTTCACAAGTGCGGTGCCATTCATGGCACGCTGGCGATCCGTCGCCGAGGAGAAGCTGAATCACGGCATGCTTTCGTGGCTCGATCAACTCGGATCAATCCGCATCGACGAAAACCTGCCCTGAGTCGAGTGCTGCCATGCTTCGGATTCCGTTTGTCACGACGGGAAGGAAACTCCACCGTGCCTGCTCAATCCGAATGCCGGGCAAACCTTCGCGGACTCGGTTGTCCGCTATCCCCGCTCCTGTCTTCATTATTGTCACACTCCCCTCCAGGTTGCAAAACCCGGACGGGGGAGATCTGCGAAGTCGCCCCCATCGAATGGTGAGTGATCCGATTGTTCCGGTCAGGCAACACAGGCAGTCTGTGCAGACGTGTTGGTTTTCAGCATGCGGGATGATTCTGCGAGTCCTCATGTTACCAGTTAAAACCGACGCGACCTGACAAACGCGAGCGGAGACAGAACGGCACTGCCACGATCCGCACAACTTTCCCTGCGGGAATTGCCGTTGCAGTCCGTTCGAGCGTTTCCTGTGGAGTACCTGGCACATTCGGACGCGCATTCGGTGGATCCGTTCCGTCCAGCCTTTCCGGCACCAGACGACAAACTCGACTATCCGATTCAGACATTAGATCAATGTCGGCACACTCTATCGAAATCGCAGTGTCCGTCTTCACATACTCGTTCGAACATCCAACGGCAGAGGAAGTTGTGCGTCAAAAAGCCGCCATCATGCTGGTTCTGCTAGCAGCGTGTCCGGATACCTGTTGAGTCGCCTGCATGATGTGGTTTTCGACTGAACGATCCACAGTATCTTGTATGTCGTCAGTCTGTTTTTAGGGTAAGCGGACAGGCTGCTAGGGCGAAAGGAAGTCCTTGAACGTGTGCCACCGCTGCCCCGCGTCTTATATGGCGTGACCCAATATGGCCAGCTCATCATGTCCGAATCCGAACTCTTCAAGTGCGTCGAAGACCGCATCAAGAGTGGTCCCGGCACGCCCCTTCCACAACTCAAAACACGGCCTCACGCAGAACGGTCGGGCGTTACTGCGAGGACTGACTTTCCACTCGAATCAAGTGACTACACCTACGTGCTGATTGTACCCTTTACCGTTGAACGACGAGACCACTACTTGGAGGATTTACGCACGGGCGATGCGGTCACTCGAATACGCGCCTTATTCGAACTATGCCAGTTCGACGACCCAACCGCGAGAGATGCCATCAAGGCAGCAACAACAACACGGAGTGTGCGTCCCTCGCTTTGGCGGACACCTCAGGCAGGACTGACCATCCTGACTTCCAAAGATGTCGCCAATGCGGCGAAAAAGGCATTGAAGTCTGAGGTCTACTTTTCCCCATAACCGCAGAACAAATCGTTGCAGGCGAGGTGCCGTCGCCTACTATTTCTTCGATTCAGCACTACAGGCGGCACCCGCCTGAACTTGGCCGTTATGCCTTCATTCCTCGTCCAGGGTCGCGCGTCATGCAAGATTTGGTTGCTCTGCACACATTGGTGATCAATTCTCTCGAAGAACAGATCGCTGTGATTGACCAGGATGGCACCATTGTTGACGTCAATTCTGCCTGGACCAGCTTCGGGATCGAGAACGGGCTTTCTTGCGCATACGCAACCGTAGGCTGTAACTATCTCAAGGTTGTATCCACCTCTGTCGCTCGAGGCGACTGCCTTGCTGCTGAAGCAGCACAAGGCATTTCGGATGTTTTGCGTGGCACGCGTACCTCCTTCTACTTTGAATATCCCTGCCACAGTCCGGACGAAGAACGCTGGTTCCTGATGCGTGTTACCCGCCTGAACGATAATTCAAGAAACATGTTTGTAATCTCCAATCACAATATCACGCAGCGTAAATTGGCCGAACAACGAGCCGAACACCTGGCCATGCACGATCCACTCACTGGATTGGCCAATCGCCGAAATTTCAACCTGTTTTTAGACAGGGAATTTCGGAGCAGTATCCGCGACCAATCGTGGATCAGTCTAATTGCAGTCGACGTCGATTACTTCAAGGATTACAACGACGAACTTGGGCACCTGGCGGGGGACCAATGCCTGGCCAACATTGGCCAAGCGATTCTGGCGTGCTCCCGCAGGCCCGGCGATCTGGCAGCACGCCTTGGCGGCGACGAGTTCGCTTTGATTTTGGGAAGAACTGATTTCACCGGATCGCATAAGGTTGCTGAAGCGATCCTAAAAGCAATTGATGATCTCAAGATGGTCTTTGGTAAATCAAAGCAGGTAGGGGTTAGCGTGGGTGTGGCGTCCATGATCCCCGACAGGCAGCAGAATGAGGATCTATTGTTTCAGGAAGCGGATAAAGCGCTATACCGCGCGAAATCGGCCGGACGAAATCGGGTAGTGCACTGGCAACCTGTCACCAACAAGAAGGCCTAACACATTTAACATGGGCCAATCGAGCGGCCGCAACAGCTCTGACGCGGCGGTCAGCAATACCAGTCGCTTCCCCGACCGCAACCCATCAACCAACCACCACCCCAAAGTTATCAGTAACAAGCGAAAATCACCCCCTTTTTGCCGCCCCGTCAATTGTTGGGTTTGAGAGTTGTTGGTTCAGGCGGCGGTTTCTTTGGATGAATTGATTTCTGAGGGTCGCTGCAGTTTCTTTTCGTTGAGTGAGTGTTCGTTTTCTCCGTCGATGAATCGGACTCCCTGCAGCAGGTCTTTGAGGTGGGTGTGGCCTCGGAGCTTTCTCCAGCCTTTGGATGCGCTCTGAGCCAGCTTGAACATCATTGTCAGCGACGCTTTGGCCGAACCGCAGCCTCGGGTCTTTCGCTGTCGGAGCCGGATCGTGGCGAACGTACTTTCGATCGGATTCGTAGTTCGGATGTGGCACCAGTTCTCGGCGGGAAAGTCGTAGAACGTGAGCAGCTGGTCGCGATCTTTCGCCACGCATTCGGTCGCCTGGGGATACTTCGCATCGAACGTGTCCAGGAACAGATCGAACGCCTTGTCGGCTTCGGCTCGCGCCGGAGACAGCCAGATGTCGTGCAGCGGACGCTTTGCTTGAGGCTGGAGACTTTTCGGGAGTTTGTCCAGCTCATTCGCCGTCTTGTGCACGATGCAGCGTTGCTCGCGCGTCGTGGGAAAGACCTGGCGGAGTGCCTTCCAGAATCCCAGGGCTCCGTCGCCGATCGCCAGTTCCGGAGCGTCTTCAAGGCCGCGTGACTTCAGGTTCAATAACACTTCTTTCCAGGACAGCTCACTCTCGCGGACGCCATCGACAACCGCAATCAATTTCTTCGTGCCGTCGGCGGTGGCTCCCATCAGTACGAGCAGACACTGCTTGTCGTCTTCGAGACGAATGTTGCAGTAGATGCCGTCGGCCCACAGATAGACGCACCTCTTCCCGGCCAGTGATCGCTTCGACCAGACAGCGTATTCGTCTTCCCGGACGGACTTCAGCCGCGTGATCGTGGAAGCAGACAGGCCCCTTGCATCAGCTCCCAGTAACGCCTGCAGAGCTTCGGGAAAGTCGTTGGTGCTGATGCCTTTGAGGTACAGCCAGGGAATCAGTTCTTCCATCGATCAGCCGGCCTTCCCCTGCTGATTCGGACCAGCGAGCTGCTCGGCCCTCATCTGAAGAATCGCTTCGATCGTCGCACGCCCCATCACGTCGATGAATTCATCGACAGCACACTGAGCCTGCTCAACGAGTTCAACCATCGGCAACAGCAGTTGACTACCCTTCGCGAGAAAAGCAGCCAGCTGCTGAGAATCAACCGGCGAATCCTGATCGGAAATCTGATAGCGTTCGGAAATGGAGGTGGCTCCTTGAAAAGTTTGGCAAAACTGCCCGATCGTACTTCGAAAGGGCAAAGGAGCCGCCACCGGATTTTGAACTTTCAACCCTCAGCGGGACATCATCAAGGGCGGTCCCTAACGCGATAGTTTACTGACGCAGACTTTTCGGTTTCGGGTTGATCAGGAACTCATGAGACACGTTGAATTGATCGCCAGTCGTCGTTGTAAATCGAACATGCGCCACAATGCTGCCACCCAGAAGGTTGTCTGGAAGCGAAACGATAATCCGAAAGCCGCGTCCCAAGACGCCGCTGTGCCAGAGTGCTGTAGTCTCGGCGCTGGTGAAGTTCCATGCCCCAACGTCTTGACTTTCAGCGGGGCGTGAGAAGTCAACGAGTCGCAGCGATAGTTCGCCGTTGAGGCGATGCGTTTCACCGCTGGCGTCCTTTGGTGCTACAAGAACTGATATCAGTTCGTCGCCGTCAACTGCGTCACGGTCCAAGCCGCCACTCAGCAGTGAGACCACTTCGATGCGATTGATTCGCGAAACAGAATACGCCGTCTGAGTGATTTCAGATGTCGGCTGCTGCCTGCTGAGCTCGTCGCGGAGAATCGACGATTCTCGACGAGCCATGTTCAGCTCATTCTCCGCCTGATCCAACGATGTGTTCAAGCGAGAGAATGCGGCTTGCTGGTCGCGCAAGTGAGCTTCAAGTTGTTCGTTTGGATGTGGCGAAGCGCTCTGGCAACCCGCTTCACATGCAATCAACGCACAGATAACAATCTGCACGCAGCGACTCGTGGTTCGGCCAGTATTGCGGGGCGTCATCCTTGACGGCCTTCGAATTTGTTTGCTTGCGACTGGGTCGGACTATTCTTTGACGTCTGGAACTTGAAGTCGCTCTAGAACATTGTCGATCAAACCGTACTTTTGAGCTTCCTCAGCGGACATGAAGTTGTCCCGATCGGTGTCTGCTTCCAGTTGTTCCAACGTCTGTCCGGTATGCGTGAGAAGAATTTCGTTCAGTTTTCTCTTGATCCGAATGACTTCTTTGGCGTGAATTTCTAATTCAGTCGCTGTTCCCTGCATGCCCGCGAGTGGCTGGTGGATCATGATACGCGCATTGGGAAGTGCATTACGTTTCCCGGCGGCACCTGCTGCAAGCAAGACCGCCCCCATGCTGGCCGCCTGCCCAATGCAGTAAGTCGCGACATCGCAGCTGATGTACTGCATAGTATCGTAGATCGCTAGACCAGCAGTCACTGATCCACCGGGGGAGTTGATATAGAAGTGGATATCAGCTTCTGCATCTTCGAATTGAAGGTACAGCAGTTGCGCCACAATCAGATTGGCAGAATGCTCGTTGACGTTGGTGCCAAGGAAGATAATTCGGTCCTTGAGCAGACGACTATAGATATCCATCGCGCGTTCGTCGCGCCCGGTGTTCTCAATGACGATTGGTACAAGAGTGCTCATCGCGAGGTCGCTTTCATCCTGACTGCGAACGATTGATTATTTGGATTTGGTCGACTTATCGGCGAGTGATCTCTGTAGAACATCGTCGATAAGACCGTACTCTTTCGCCTGGACGGCAGTCAGGTAACGGTCTCGCTCCGTGTCTCTGGCGATTGTCTCAATTGGTTGCCCAGTATGATCCGCGAGAATCTGGTTTAGAATCTCACGTGTTTCAAGGATGTCACGAGCCTGAATTTCGATATCGGACACCTGGCCGCCGACCTCGCCGTGCGGTTGGTGGATCATTATTTTTGAGTGAGGCAGCGCAAACCGCTTTTCCTTGGTGCCACCGGCAACAAGTATTGCCCCACCGCTGGCTGACAATCCCACGCAGTACGTCGCGACATCACATTCAATGAACTGCATTGTGTCGTAGATTGCCATCGTTGACGTTACGGAACCGCCAGGAGAATTCACGTAAAGGTGAATGTCCTGACCGCGGCTTTCTGACTGCAAGTAAAGCAGCTTCATCACGATAACATTGGCCACTGCATCATTGATGACACCATCAAGAAAGATGATGCGGTTTTCGAGCAACAGGTCGCCGATTCCCATATTCCGCTGGCGAGCAACCTCGCCGCGGCCATTCTGAATCGGAAGGCGGTCATACATGGAGAATCCCTTCGTCTCTTCAACGGCATCCCAAATTGATCTGACGCGGTGGATATCGCAGATTGCATCTACCCGTCAAGGCGATCATTACGTCCTTGTCTGGTTTCGTGATGGGCGACTGAAACACATCATGTTCAACGGCGGGCTAAGTGGAAGACTGTTTGGCGGACTTGGCGGTTGCGGCAGACGCACGAGCAAACATTACGTTACAGATTGCGTCGTCAACTGCTTCAACGTCATCATCACCAATCAGTTCCTCGTCCATCGGAACCTCTTCATACTTCGCTTTATCGAGAGCGACGTCAACCGCTTTACGCTCACGGATCTGTGCTTCCAGATTCTCAATGACCCCCGTTTTGACGAGTCGTGCTCTCAGGCGGCGAGGTGTCTCGCCGCTCTGGAAGGCCATCATCATGATTTCCAGCTCTATGTCCTGTGGGCTGACTTCGATCTCTTCAGCAGTCGCGATTGAGTCGAGAATGAAGTGCTCCTTCATTGCTTTCCGCGTTATCGAGACTGAGTGCTGCCGGAGATCGTTCTCTCTGGCACGAATTTCCTTAGACGTATAGCCCGCCTGTTGCATCTCAAGGATTTCGCGGTGCAACGCGTTTTCAACCTGTTTCAGAACCAGTTCCTCAGGGAGATCCCAGCTGGACGATTCTCCGATAATTTCGAGAAGCTGCTCGCGAGCGGACTGTCGTTGCCGGTACGTGACTTGTCTGTCGAGAATGTCTTTGACTTCCTGACGCAGTTTATCGACTGATTCGACACCGATCCTGTCAAGCAGGTCATGATCGAGTGGCGGAATTTCAAGCTTCTGCACGGAAGAAACCAAACAGACGGCCTTCAGTTTCTCGCCACGCATCGGCACATATGCCGCTTCCGCCGAGATTGCGAATTCAATTTCCCGCGATTCACCTGACTTAACGCCCGTCAAAGCGCCACCAAAGTCAGCGATCTCAGCGTCTTTGAACCGGAGAACAGGTTGCACACGAACGGAAATGTCCGCTATTTCTCGAACAGTTTGTCCTTCATACACGAAATCGACGGACATGGAGACGAAATCACCGACAGCAGCTCCATCTTCATGGTCGATCTTTTCGCCATACTCGAACAACATTCGATCGATGTAATTCTGGACGTCTGCATCCGACACTTCGCGGGACGGACGCTTCAATGTTAGGTCAGCGAAGTCTGGCAGCTGTACGTCGGGCCGCACTTCCACATCGAAGGCGTATTCAAAGTCGCCGGAATCCGGGATTTCGAGAGTCTCGACGTCCATGTCTGGCTCGTTGATGGGGTCGATTTCGAATTCTTCAGTCAGCTGTTCAAGGCTTTGCACAAGAACTCGTTGCTTGAGTTCGTCAGCAAGTTCCTGTCGAAACCGGGATTTGACAAGGTCACGAGGGACTCGACCAACTCGAAAGCCAGGGACGCTTGCTTTAGATGCGAATTCGTCCAGTGTGCCGTTGCGGATCGTGGTGATCTCGGCTTCCGGTACGACAACCGAAATTCGCTTCCGGCAGGGGCCAGCGTCAGCGATGTCCACTCTCAGGTCCATCTTCGCCGTTTTGGCCTGATCTTCGGATTCGGGATCGGAGACAGCAACGGAGCCGGTGTTTTCAGTGTCACTCACGGAGAGGTTCCTCAGCAGTGGCGGTCAGCCAGACAACAGACTGGTTCTGGGACGGGGACTCAAACTTCCCGAATGCACAGGCAGAAAGCGGTATTGCCGTGCTGGTCTATGCTGACCTGAAGCATTTCAAATTCGTGTAAATCAAAAAGCGGGAGACGGGGTTCGAACCCGCGACATCCACGTTGGCAACGTGGTGCTCTACCACTGAGCTACTCCCGCATTAGATTTCAGAATCTACCAGAAGTGGCAGACGGGCGAGATGGTAAGTCTCAGCCAAATGGCGGTCAAGTTTGGGCGACCGCTCTCAGGAATAAAGAGGATTCATGAGTGGCCCAGACAAGTTGCCTCTTCTGGTAAAGTCAATCGGCAATTTCTGGGCGAAGCTTCGGTGGATTCGGTGATCACGGTCAATAATTCCGCCGTCACGCTGTGGCACTCACCGTGTGTTTTCGACACTCACTGGAACGTGCGGGCTTTCGAGACGACCAGAGTGTGGTCAGTTTCGCGATGCGTTTGAGGTTCATTTCCAAGCCGAGGCTGTTATGTAAACGAAAATGCCTGCCCCGAGTGCAGAGACTGTTAACAGTGGCAGGTCTTGCAGGTCAGGCAATGCGACATTAAATGACGGTATTCCGGGGGGGCACTAATTGGTATATCGAAATTGACATCAGTTGCGGACGTGGTTTGCTGCAGATTCGTGATTTCCCTGCCACTTTGTGGGGTGCCAGATTTGGTCGCGCCGCACGACGACATGTTTCTCGCGATGATCAACTTTTCCGAGGTCACGATGCGCTCTGATATTTGTGCGAACTTTCGCATGTAGCAGTGCTGCTTGACGTTGAGAATAGGCCACTCCATAATCCGACTTCGCGGTTTGGCTCGGACTCTGATTCGATCGGGAGTACGAGCCTGCCTCCGAGTGTGGTGGTGGCTCTGTGAACCGGGTCAGACGAGAAATCGAGCAGCCCTAAGCAAAAGTGCCAGGTGCACGAGGGGGCAGGTTCGTGCTCCCGTTTTCTTGTGTGCCGAAGCATTTTTTCGCCGCTGGTCTCAGTACTGCGTTCCGAGGCGTAGCTCTTGTCAGGTGTGTTTCGAGGACGTGTTTACGGATTCGACACCAGGATGAACTTTTTGGTGTGCGTCTTCAAAGATCAGTTGGACTGCGTAATCGAGTTCGAGAATCAGTCATGTCTCGCACTGAATCCGATCGAGAAGACTTGATTCGAGAAGCGACTGCGTTGCGAAGCCGTATCGAGTGGCATATTCCGGGCGAGTATGAATTTATTGTTGCGGGCGTCCGCTCGAATGGCAGCCTGTCGGTCTACTTCGGTCCGGATCCCGTCTATCAGTTTTCGGTTGACGGCGGTCTGCGTCGCGCGTACGTCGACGGATTTCTTTACCGCACTCAGGGGGAGACGCTCGCCAGACTAAGTCGCCAGCGTTCAGCGGCGGAAACCGTTCTCAATCGGAGCGATCTGAGTCCGCAGGCCCTTGCAGAGTTTTTTCAGAGAATGGACGAACGACTGATTCGCCTGGCACAGTTCATCGTGACGGGAACGGCCAGGGAAATTCGCTCGGTCAATGGCGGCATCAGTCCCCAATATGAGTCTCTGATTCAGGCGGCGATGATCGCAGTGCCCAGGCTGGCTCCGCCGATCCGATTCCGTCGCCATTAGATGTTCCGGACGTGCCTCTGTCTCATGTTTTACCGCCTGCTGAAAGTGGAGCCGAACATTGGATCTTGGACTAGCCAGTAGTGTCACTGTCGTGACGGGTGGGGCCAGCGGGATTGGTCGTGCGATCGTCGAACAGTTTGCTCGGGAAGGAGCCTGTGTTGCGATCTGGGATGTTTCTGACGCGGCAGCTCAAGCGGCTTCCGAGATCGAGTCTGCGACTGGGAAGCCAGTGATCGCACTTCGAGTCGACATTACCTCCAGCGAAAATCTGCAGGCTGCACACGCTCAAACCGTGTCGAGTCTGGGCCCGGTCGATCATCTGATTCATGCCGCAGCGATCGGGTCTGGCAAGTTCGGATTCCCATTTACGAATCTTACGCCGGAAGACTGGCTGCGAGTTCTCGACGTCAACATCATGGGTATGACCCGCGTCGCACACACGGTGGCTCCGAGCATGGTCGAGCAGAAGTCAGGGACGATGACGTTCATCGCGTCAGTTGCCGGACAGATCGGCTCGCCGACCGACCCCCCTTACAGCGCCAGCAAGGCTGCGAATATCAACTTCGCCCAGTGCATGGCTCGAGATCTTTCGTCCAGCGGGGTGCGAGTCAACACGGTCTGTCCGGGAATGGTGCAGACACCTCTTAACAGGAGTGTCTGGCAGGCCTGGGACGATCGGCAAGCCGATGATCAGAAAAAGGACTACGAGGCATGGGCTGGAGAAAAGATCCGGCAGCTGATTCCGCTGGGTACCTGGCAGGAACCCTCAGATATCGCGGACATGGTGACGTTTCTCGCCTCAAAGCGGGCGAGGCAGGTGACTGGTCAGACAATCAACGTCGACGGCGGGTTTGTCATGCACTGGTAACCTGGTTGAGAATTCTCGTTGCAAAGTCCCGAGTTTAGAGACCATAGGACCTCGGCACTCAATGACACTGATCGACCGTTGGACGAACTCTCGAAGTAATCGCACCACCGACAAACACTGACCGCAGCGATGGCGGTTGATAGTTGACGAACAAGTGTTGTCTCGATTTACTGTGCGGTTCTTGAACGTGAACCCGCATTCTCCTTATCGAAGGGTCAGTAGCATGTCCAATCGTGCAATCTTCGCTCGCGGCGGAATGGGCCGACTGGTTGGCTGGTTTATTCGGATCGTCATTTACGACATTTGCATTACAACCATTCAAGATGTCCTGGGAGTTTCGCGTTTCGTGGCTCTGTTCATCTTCCTGGGCATTCTGGCCGCCATCGCATTCGGCGGATATTTCGCCAAACAGCGAATGTCGCCGGGAGTTGAAGATTAGAGCGGCGGCAGTTTTGTGATTCAAGATAGGCAGTATTGGTTACAGACTGCTCCGGTCTAGTGCTTTGTCAGGGTCAAAACTTCGGATTGACCGTAGTGGGATTTGCCAGAATCCCATTGCCCTGCAATCCCTTCAGGAATTCTGGCGAATTCCACTACCCGAAAAATCGCCTCTGACAAAGCACTAGTTTGTTTATCGATTGGCGTTGGCATCGAGCAGGAATGGAACAAGGCTGCATGGAATTTCGCGTCAAGCACCAGCCTGTGTTTTCTGTCGTCGAGTTCGACTTGAATGCTGATGAGGTGATTATCTCGCAACCCAACAGCATGTTGACAATGACATCGGGAATTCAAATCAAGGCTGCCGTTGGTCGCGGCAGGAAACCGGGCTGGAGGAGCGGCTTCGGCAGCCTGCTTGGCGGCGAGAGTTTTTTTACCGCCGAGTTCACGGCCAGTAAGAACGACCAGATGCTGACGCTCGCTCCCGATGCGTATGGCGACATTGTCGTGATTGAGCTGCTGAATGCTGGCGGTTTTTATCTGACTCGCGGTTCGTATCTGGCAAATTCTGGAGACTGCGAACTCAAAACCAAATACGGCGGTCTCAAAGGATTGATGTCTAAGAAGGGGCTGTTTCTCCTGCATGCATCCGGCGAAGGGATCGTCTTCTGTCAGACATACGGAGCGGTGATCGACAAAGTTCTCGATGACGGCGAGGTGTTCTTTGTCGACAACCGATTCGTCGTGGCCTTTTCAGACACCGTGCAGTACCAGCTGGTGAAGGCCACCGAGAGCGTTAAAGATTCACTGATGTCCGGTGAGGGGCTGGTGAACCGGTACACCGGACCTGGCCGACTGATTTATCAGACCCGCAGCAAGCCGGGTTCCGGAGTCCTCGGCAAGATTCTTGACGCCGCAACCTGATAAAAGAGCCACATGCCACGTTCGATTTCAGACGTGCCCGCGCGAGCGACGTTGCTGCAGCAGCTTGACGCCGCCAATCGAGTTGTCTGGCTGTCCGTGCCCGCGCAGGTACTGTCGATGGCAGTTCTTATCTGGCTCGTCGACTGGCAGCAGGTCGCGTCGAATCCGCTGCTGCCCTCAATCGCGATTGCATTCATGGTTGGCCCTCTGGTGATGGGAATCCTGACGGGGTGGGCTCAGAAGAAGAAAGAGATCGGCGACCTTCGCGAAGAGACCCGGTTCGGGCAGTACGACAAGTATCGATTGCAGGCGCTTTTCAAAGACACGCTGCAGCGACTCGATCTGCCTGAAGAAAATCTGCCGGTCTACATCACTGCCGACAAGTTTCTGAATGCGGGTGCGATGCATCTGGGTTTCGGAGGCTTCTTCAAGTCTCTCAACGGTGTTTATCTCAACCGCCAGGTGCTGCATAAGCTCGAACCGGAAGAGGTGCAGGACATCATGGGGCACGAACTGGGTCACTACTACAGGCACTACCTGCTGGGCGACCGATTCCGCGCGATCACAACCGCTCTGGGGGCGCTGTTGGGAATCCATGTGTCGCAGCTGATCGGAATGAACAGCTTCATCAGCATGATTGCTCTGTCTGGATGTGCGACGATTTTCTGGGGTTTGTCGAGCGTTCAAAGAAGCAGGCACGGACAGACGATCGAGTATCTCTGTGACGACCTGGGTGCTCAGGTGCATGGAGTGGCTGCGTCTATCAACGGCCTGATGAAACTCGGAGCCGATGCGGAATTGCAGTGCGTCGTCATGCAGCAGGCGCTGCAGTCGGGAAGCCATGAAAAGCTAAGTCCCGCAGAGATCATCCAAACAGTTCAGGCGGCGATCCCCTACGGGCACGTCTCGCGCGAGGAGCTGGAACTGGCCGTCGAACAAGCATTGAAGAAACAGGCAATGCAGAGTCAACAGGCATCGCTTGCCGGTTTTGCGAAGTACCTCTGGAGTAATGACCTGGACGAGGAAGCCAAAGAGGAATTCCAGAAGGAGTTGCAGAAGATCGCACGGATTCAGTCGGCTCCACGGCTGAACTGGGAGTCGATGCTTAGCGATCCAAAGCGACTTCACCTGACCGAGCCGCAAATCGAGCAGCTCGTTGACATGATCGAGAGCCAGCCTTCCCAGCTGCTGTTTCACATCCCCGATGAAGCAGGCAGTACCGGCGGCGTTCATCCGCCGCTGAAACTCCGCATCCTTTACCTCTGGAGAAACCGCCACGAGATCGAAACGGCCCGGTCAGAAACGTATGCTGGCTGGTAGCTGAATGAAAAATCGAGAAAGTCAGTTGAGGGTGGCGCTTCCTACGCGTTCTTTCTTGGACGGATACGTCTAATTGTCGACTCGAAGAATTTCGTTTCTCGCAGGACTAATGGAGCGGTTCAATGTCTGGCCTGACTCGCTGGTTCTTCGCCAGCATTTTTCTCTTGAGCGGAACGCTTTCTGCCGCCGACTATCCGACGTTTGACACCGCCCTTGCCTGGCGAAATGACCTGCAGCAGGCGGCCGTCGAGGCGAAAGCAGAGAATAAACTTCTGTTCGTGATGCACCTTTCCGGTAATCTCGCGAAAAGCGCCTTCACCTGAAACAACGCCGAAAAATACAGAGCAGGTGCTCTGTCAGATAAGTCGGTTGGCGAGGTCGTCTCGCAGGACTTCATTCCGGTCTACCAGCAGGTTGGCCAGTTTGTGTCGAGGACGTCGGTCATTAGTTTTCAAAACAGAGAGCGCGATCGAGTCGCTAAACAGGGAGGCAATGTCGTCACCTACTTCTGCACTCCCGATGAGTACGTCCTTGGCTGGGTTGTGGGCCCTGTTTCTTCTGACAACCTCATTGCCGAGGCGAAACTGGCACGGAACTCCCAGCAGGTCCTTGATCGCTGGTTACAGCGAGATGTAGAGACTCAGCGGGAGCAGATGCGAGAACATTTCCTGTCGCAACTTCACCCGGCCAATCGTCAAGACATGAGACTGTGGACCAATTTCAAAGCTGAGCAGCGAAGTCCCACCGACGAAACCGTTGCGCGAACGGTCTCATTGGCTAAAGGAACGCGAGACAAGACTCTGGCAATGGCCAATGCTGAATTGAGACAGCTGATTAAGGCTGGTCGCTATCGCAGCCCTGAGGTCCAAGCGGAATCGACTCGGGTTCAGAACGCCCTCAAATCAGATCTGTCTCGCATGGTCATTGCCGATTTGCCACTGCTCACGCTGGACCAGGTGCAGCGTTCGGTTTTTGAAGCACTCGCCAATCAGGCGTTTGAGCCACGCTCGGCGCGAAACGACGAGTTTTTGGCTACCGTCAATCGAAACATGGTGAATGGCAGGCTGACGATTCTGGAAGTGAGCTACGATCTTCACTCGCCAGTAAGAGACGACGAGCGTCCAGAGTTGCTCGACCGGTTTACCGTGCTGAAGCTGACCACCAAGGAGCTGACACGACTTTCGGACGACCTTGGCCATGCTCCTGTTGAATCGTCTCGCGATGTCATGCGCTTCGTTCTGCTGAATGGCAAAGGCGAACGTACGGGAATCATCACTCAGGTCTTTGACGGTCGGAAGGTACAGGGATATCGCTCTGTGCTCCGCGCCTCGACAGTAAGGCCGCAGCGCCGCCTCGATACTCTGCTGCTTGACGAGCTGCAACTGGCACTAATCGAAAAGTGAAATGCTGTGAAGCTGCCGCGTCGAATAACAGCCCCATCGAGCGAGTTGCTGTGAACCGGCAGCCGGTACCCGAGACAACGCGATCGCGTGCAACTTCGCTCACTGCAGAATTCGCGATGAATTGAGTTCTGAAGAGATGGGTGGTCTTAATGGCTGCGATGCTGAGCTGGCTGGTGATCGACAATTCGCTTTCAGCAGTAGACGATTCGCACCGGCCTCAGGTTTTCGAATCCGACAGCGTATCGCAGATTCGCCGGTTTCCCGACGACTGCGCGGGAATGACGAAAATGTTTGTTCGCAGTTAACAGCGGGAAGCGATTTCAGGCTTTGTCCCACTATCTGGTTGAAGCGTCGATGATCGAGGCTCCTCTTTTCGCGATGTTCGTACACTGCTGAGGTCTGAAATGCTGTCGGATAATCGAAGTGCCGGATTCGTGGTGTGGATGGTGGTGGTACTGGCGACGATCTGGCCGGCCGACGTGTATGGGCAGTCGAAAGTTGTTGTGGAGTCGAACGGTCGCACACACCGACTGCTTCGCAATGGCGAACCTTACTTCATCAACGGCGCTGGTGGAGACTCTTATCTGGCTGAGCTGGCGGCTGTCGGTGGTAACTCCATTCGAACCTGGAGCACGGAGAAGCTCGACGTCATTCTCGATGAAGCGCACAAACACAAGTTGACTGTTTGTGTCGGGCTCTGGCTGGGGCACGAACGACACGGGTTTGATTATCAGGATGAAATCTCAGTCGGAAAGCAGCTGGATGCCTGCATGTCAGCGGTCCGCAAGTACAAGGATCATCCGGCGGTGCTGATGTGGGCTGTCGGCAACGAGATGGAAGGCGCTGGCACAAATCCAGCCATCTGGTACGCCGTCGACCATATTGCTCGTGAATGCAAACGCCTCGACCCCCATCATCCAACGATGACCGTGATTGCTGAACTGGGCGATCGCAAGGTGCAGAACATCGAACGCTTCTGTCCGAACATCGATATCGTCGGCGTGAATTCGTACGGAGGCATCAGCTCGCTGGCCGAGCGGTATCGTGAGACCGGCGGCAGCAAGCCGTACATCGTGACCGAGATGGGACCGCACGGTCCGTGGGAAGCCGGCAGGACGGAATGGGGATCGCCGATCGAATTGTCCAGCACGGCCAAGGGAAAAAGTATCGCCGACGGTTACCGAAATGCCGTGGCCGATCAGAAAGGTTTGTGTCTTGGCGCGTACGCGTTCCTTTGGGGACACAAGCAGGAAACGACAGCGACGTGGTTCGGCATGCTGTTGCCGGACGGCTCGCGACTGGCAGCCGTCGATGCGATGACCGAAGCATGGACGAGCTCGCCGCCGAGGAATCGGTGCCCAAGC
>JAQBWV010000447.1 GCA_027624335.1 Planctomycetota bacterium | reverse complement strand
TGCACCCGTCGAGCTGGTTTCGATGCTCGCTCATTTCCGCCCCCTGTCGTCGTCAGCCGCTTGTGTCTGCTGCCAGAGGTCGCAGAGCGCCGCAGTCAGCGGCCCGGTTGACTCACGGGATTCGCTCACCGGTTCAAACTGCTGATATCGGCCGCGAAACCGCAGATCGATATCCTGTGGCTCCGAGTGCCGTGCCTTCAGGTGTCTGAGATGCGAGATCCCGTCAGCGTCAGCCGGCGTGAGCATGAAGGCGTCATCCGCTCCGAATTCCAGTTCGCTGGATTCGCGGAACGATGCCAGGTTGAGCGAGTCGCCGTCGTACGATGAACGGCCGCGGCTGTCTTTCTGCCGGCCGACACTCGACACAGCGACAACAGCAACCCCCGCTACAGCAAACTGCCTGAGATAGTCCATCAGAGCATCGACAGAGCCGCGGCGGTCGCCGTGCTCGCCCGGCGGCTTGATCCGCTGGAGGTAGTCGAGCACCAGCAGCCCGGCGTCGTGAGCATCTGCGGCCGCAGCAATATTTGGCAGGTCGAACGGAGCCTGCACGAACGCCAGCCGGTCACTGATGTTTTCAATCGTTTCGAACGCCGCTTCGGCTCGTTCGCTGTCTGCGGCTGTCAGTTGCCGCATCCGCACCCGATCGAATGGCAGTCCGCCAATCCGGGACAGTTGCCGGTCGAGAAGTACAGCCGGCGAGACTTCCACGTTGGCAACCAGAGCCCGCAGCTCCGGATTGAGCCGCAGAGCATCAACCGCCAGTTGCATCGTAAACGCGGTCTTGCCGGCGGCCGGTGGCCCGCCAAACAGAGTCACCAGCCCCGGCCCGAGTTGAATACCGGCAAGGGCACCGTCGCCGCAGCGGTAGAGCGTCGGCGGTTTTCCTGAGAGCAGATCTTCGCGCCATTCATCGAACAATTGAGCAGCCGTCTGAAAGCGTGCTGTCATGAGTTTTCCTCCGATCCGTGAGAATGTCCGCAGTCAATCTGTCGCCGGACTTCGTTCGGCGAGAGCCCGGAATCGAGAGCCGATTCCGTCAGCAGGGCGTGCGCCAGATCCGGTGGACAGCCCTGTTCCGCCAGGTTTGCCGCCGCTGAAAACAGCAGTCGATGCCGGTCGCCTGTTGCCGCACCGTCGCGGATGAATTCCAGAGTTCCGCGGTTCAGTCGAGACGGGCAGCCTTCCGCCAGCAGCGAAGCCTGCCGGTCCCGAACGGCTATCGTCTGCCGGTTCAGACTCTCTGCGGCTTCCGTCCAGTCTGTCGCGGCCTGCGGCGTTGCTGGCGGGTTACCGGGAACGTCGAACACTGCCGGCGCTGCAGCCAGCCCCGCGATTGCGGATGTCTTCAGGCTGAGCAGTTCGTCAAAGCTGAGCCGGCGTTTGTGCAGACTCGTTTTCGCGTGCGTCGAATTCGGAGCGCGAAACAGACGCACCTTGTCGAACACGCCAGAATCAATCGTCACACCGGCCACGGTTGCCAGTCCTTCGGCCAGCCGGCGGCAGACTTTGTTGAATTCACCAGTCGGCCTCAGATCGCCACACAGCGACAAAGGCAGCCCGATGTGAAAGCCCTTTGACCCGCTGAAGAACGCCAGCAGATCGTCAGCGTCGAGCCCGTAACGGTCGACCACAAACGCAGCCAGACGGCGAGCGCCGTCGAGTGCGTCGTCGAGGTTGTCGCGGTCGATGTCGAACCACAGCCAGCGAGCCCAGCAGAGCCCGTTGAACCCTTTGGTTGTGTCGTTTGCTTCCAGGTGCTCCCGGAAGTCTTCACCAAACTGGAATGCCGAGAGATAGCATTCCCGATGCGTTTCGGCTTTCGGATCGCAGGCAGCGTGAGCCGAAAACGCGACGGCGGCCGTAACCGGCCGTCGCGTCTCGAACGGACTGCCCACGACTCGAAACCCGTAGGTTGCGAGTTGTGACATTGTCCGGCCCCTTTCAAAACGAATCAGGAGCCGGCCCAGCCTCTTCGGCTTCGGCCGCGTTGCCGGGCATGTCGTTGGGTGGCGTGTCGCCCGGCGCGAACGGGTCCACTTCTGGCGGATCAATCCCGAGCACTTCGAACGATCTCACCCGGTTGTGCTCGCTGCCGTCGTCAGACTTGCGGCGAGCAACCTGCACCGCACACCGGATGCCCTTCGGGATCGGGCTTTCGAGTTGCTCCAGCGACTTGATGCCAAGCTTCCCGAGATCCCGTTTCGCCATCGGCAGTGCAGCCTGCGTCAGATACAACGAATGCCACACCTTGCGACCCGTGTGGTCACCTTCCAGAACTTCGAATTGAAGCGTGAATTCCGGTTTTCCGGAACGACTCGTTCCGAGTTCTCCGGACTTCAGGCGGCAGACGTACTTGCCTGCCGGCAACGGAGCGAAGTCGTCGGCCGCAGTGGTTGAATTCCACAGATCGTGGATGTTTCCGCCGTCTCCAGCGGATAGAATGTCTGTGAGTTTTCCCATTGTGAATTTCTCCAATCAAAGATTGCGAGAACCGGTGGCAACCGGTCCCGGTGGGGTTGAATTGAGAGGGGCGTCAGCGACCTGCTGATGCCCCTTCTTTCGCGCGGGCAACCATGCCAGGCAAAACCAGTTGAACAGCCCGTGGCTCGGCAGCGATGCCCGAAAGCTTCTCGCACATCCGGCGAGCCTCGTCAGTATTCGCGGTCCGGTAACGTCCGATCCGACGACCGTGAGCAATTGCTCGCCGTGTGTGCCGGTCACCGACCCGGCGAATGATGCCCGCAGTCAGCAGCCCGGCCGTCACCGAGCCCCATGCCCGCTGATCGACCGCCGTCGGCAACTCAAACCGTGCGTGAGCGTCATCGGTCCCGGCCTCACCGAGTTCGAGCACGGAAGAAATCAGATCGTGTGCAGCCTGACCCAGTTCACCAGGCGTAGCCCGTCGTCGTCCCGCAATCCTCATCGGCTCGCCCCCCCGCTTCGAGGGCATCCATCGGCAACCCAAGCGTCGATGTCAGAGCGTCGCCAGCGAACCAGCGAGCCAAGTCGAACCGGGCGAGGCATCCTGCCGGAATCGGCCATCCTTCGAATCGAACGCGATGAACAACTCAGCAAAGCGGACAGGTCTT
>JAQBWV010000119.1 GCA_027624335.1 Planctomycetota bacterium | reverse complement strand
AAATTGCCAATCACCCGGACTACGATGCAGCCCTGGCCGCTGTCCGGTAATTGACGTCTGCGCGATAAGTCAGTGACGACCCGTCGAGATCGGCGGGTCGTTCTATTTGGCGTCTACATTCGGAAGCAAACGAGTGCTGCAATTCGGCATTTCGACCACCGTCTCAATGAATTTCGGCGAAGATTCCGGCAGGCTGCGGGGTTAACCGGTGGCGATGTGGTCGTGTACAGCCGCAATCACGAGTCTTTCTTCAGCTCGCCAGCGGGCATATACTCGGCAGAACATGTCAACTTCGCACCAATTTCTTCGATTGGTCAGCCCGGTGACTTGAGGACCGACAGAATGCGTCAAATTCCTGCAGCTATAGCACTTGTCGTTGCAATCCTTGTGACGTCAATCACGGTCAGCCAGGCAGCTCCGACTCCAGAGCAACGCAAGCAGATTGCCGCTATTCAGAAGGAGATTTCGGCGGTTGCTTCCATGATTCGGAGTAAGGAGTACGAAGAGGCTGAGAAGAAACTCGAAGAATTGAATTCTCAGGCTCAGAAGATTTTTGCTGAAGCTCAGTTGCCATCCACTGACCGCACTGTAATGGCAGTAACAAAACTACTGACAAGCAATCGGCAGCGCGTCGCCAAAGCGTTGGACAAGCCAGACCCGACACTGATCAGTTTCTCCAAAGAAATCGCTCCGATCCTTCAGCAGAATTGCGGCAATTGTCATGCTGGAGACAATCCACGTGGGAAACTGGACTTGAGTTCGTTTGCCATGATGAAGCAAGGCGGGCAGAACGGTCCGCTGCTGGTACCAAAGCAGGCCACACGTAGCCTGTTGATGCTGCGTGTGGCCACCACAAATGACCAGGCACGCATGCCCAGAAACGCAGCCGCTCTGGGTGTCCCGGTCCTAGAGAAACTATATACGTGGATCAATCAGGGCGCAATTTTTGATGGCGAAGACGAGAGCGCACCTCTGGCGGAACTCGGGAAGGACGGCTCGAAGCCCACCGCAGCACCACCAGTTCAGATTACAATGGCAACGGGAACAGAAAAAGTCTCGTTCGTTCGAGACATCGCACCGACCATCGTGAATCTGTGTACGAGGTGTCATAGCGGAAACGATCCCAACAGCGGGCTATCTGTCGTAACATTCGAATCGCTGATGCGTGGCGGCGACAGCGGTCGAGTCATTGTTCCGGGCAATCTTGATGGCAGCCGTCTCTGGCAACTTGTTGGAGCTGGTGAGCAGCCGCGAATGCCACAGGGACAGGCAAGGATCACACGCAAGTTTCATGCGGATCTGAAAGTCTGGATTGAAGAAGGCGCAAAGTTTGATGGTGAGGATCCCAAAACGACGCTTCGTCAACTGGTACCAACCGACGAACAACTGGCGATGGAACGACTGGCGGTTCTTTCTCCGGAAGAGTTTCGTCAGCTGCGGGAACAACGCACGGAAGAGCAGTGGAAACGAGTGTCTGCTCGAACCGCAGCACGATTCGTCAGCAGCGAAGAGTTCCTGGTGTACGGTGACGCTTCTGAGGAGCGACTTAAACAGGTGAGTGAATGGGCCAGTCAATACATCCAGGATTTGCGGTCGACATTCGGAATCAAGGATCGTCCCGTCTGGAAAGGACGATTGACGATTTTCGTGATGAAAGACCGGTTCGGGTACACAGAGTTGAATCAGGTTCTCCACAGCCGCAGTACCGCTCGCGACGTTCACGGTCATGCCCACATCACGGCAGGATTCGAAGACGCTTACATCGCCCTTGAAGACGTAGGCGACGAGTCTGCGGAGACGCACGGAGGCCTCCGTTTGAGCGTGATTGACCACATTACAGGCGCTTATCTCAAGAAACCTGGCACGAGTTTGCCGCAGTGGCTGATTCGTGGAACAGGGCTCGCGCTGGCTGGTCGTACCATGGGAGCGAGTACTTACATAAACGGAATGGGCGCGCAGGCGATAAATGCCCTGAAAGGCCTCGAAAAACCGGAAGACGTCTTTACCGACGGCAGGTTCGGTCCGGGAGACGTCGGCCCGATCGGTTACTCGCTGGTTTCATTCATGATCAAAGCAGGAGGAGCGAATAAGTTCGGGCAATTCATCGCGAGGCTGCAGTCTGGATCGAACATGGCCGCCGCAGTGAAAGCCGTTTATCCTCCTGCCGATCTTGCGAATCTGGGGACAGCCTACTTAAGTAGCCTGCAGTAGCAGCGGAACCAAACGCCTGTCTTGCAATTTAACCTGGCAGCAGTTCCGTGATGGGTGAGCCATGCTCAAGCACCGGCAATGGTCGACCGAGGGTGTCCTTGAACACTTCGGTGCTTGACACGCCCAGCTGGTGGTAAATCGTCGCCAGAACTTCGTTGAAATGAACTGGTCGATCCAACGGAACATCTCCGGCGCGAGTGCTCGATCCGACGACGACCCCCGACTTGAGTCCTCCACCGGCGAGGATAACGGAAAACACTTTGTCCCAGTGATCACGGCCAGCGTTGGCGTTGATGCGAGGAGTTCGACCGAACTCGCCAAAGATCGCCACCAGAGTCGTGTCCAGCAGGCCTCGGTCACTTAGATCGTCCAACAGCGTACTGACTGCCCGATCCATCGGTGGCAGCAGCGTATTCTTCATCAGGCCAAAGTTGTCGACGTGCGTGTCCCAATCCTGCCCTTTCACCTGGTTCAGCGTGTAGTTGACCAAAGTAAACGGAACACCTGCCTCGGCCAGACGGCGAGCGAGAATCGTCTGCTGCCCCCAAAGATGATCACCGTATCGGGCGCGCTGCGTGAGGGACTCCTGACTCAGATCGAAAGCCCGGCCAGCGGCATCGACCGTCAGCATGTCCAGCGCCTGCTGGTGAAACGAGCTCGGCTGACCAACGTCCTTGCCGGGCTGACCGCTTTGCATTGTCCGGAGCAAAGCGAGTCGTTCGCGAAGCCGTTTCGGAGCCAGCTGAGCGTGGAGTCTCAAGTTCGGAGGTGCGACGAAAACTCCCTCAGACGATTCAGGGAGCATGCCGGAGTCAAGCGGTTCAAAAGCAGAGCCAAGTAGACCAGCCGTCGCGTAATGTACTCGCTCGCCCAGCTGTCCGGAGTGTGGAATCGTCACGTACGCTGGCAGGCCGGGCCGCCCTGGCCCCAGAGTTCGAGCCGCCACAGAACCAACCGAAGGCGACATGGCGTTTCGGTTTTTTCCCTCGACCGATGCGCCAGGCAGATTCCAGCCGGTCAGCGTCATGTGGATGGCGACTGGATGGCTTGGCGAATCCACGTACGCACTTCGCACGACATTAAACATGTGAGCGCGCGAAGCCAGCAGCGGCAGGTGCTCGGCGAAATGAACGCCCGGCACGCTGGTCGCAATCGACTGAAATTCACCACGGTAATCGCTGGGAGCCTGCGGTTTTGGATCGAAACTCTCATAATGAGATAAGCCACCTTGCAGATAGACGACGATCGCCTGCCGGGCTGGTGGTGTGAAATCGGCATTGCCAGCCTGTAGCGACGGAGGCAACAGCATTCCGCCAGCAATTCCACCACCGACCTGCAACCACCGTCGGCGAGTCAGGAACGCGGCATTGTTGTGAAGCTCGCGTGAATTCAAGCCTGTGACTCCTGAACCTGCATCATGACTGACAAATCTCAGCACCGAACTGCCAACTCCACGAGGAAGGTCATGTGATCCGGGCTGGACTGAATTGCTGCAGCGAACGTTTGAATCAGCAATCCCAATTCGCAATTGTCGACGTATCACAGGGTGAATGTCCGCCGGAAATCTACGCAAAAATCTCATTCACAATACGGACTTTCTCAACGCCGGTCAGCCTCTCTTTGAATCCGTGGCTTTCGAAGAACAGTTCTTCATTGTGCAGCCCCATCGCGTGCAGGATCGTGGCGTGCCAGTCGTTGACGCTGACTCGGTTCTCGACAGCACGCCAGCCGATCTCGTCTGTGTTTCCGTAAACGGTGCCGCCCTTAATGCCGGCACCGGCGAACCAGACGGAGAAGCCCGGCGGTCCATGATCACGTCCCGCCTTCTTCTCATCCGAGCCATCACGCATTTGAGCGACGGGCAGTCGGCCGAACTCGCCACCCCACACGACAAGGACGTCGTCCAGCAGACCTCGCTGCTTAAGATCAGCCAGCAGTCCCGCGATCGGCAAGTCGGTCTTGCGGCAAATGGCAGGCAAAGAGGTGCTGATGCTGCTGTGATTGTCCCACTGTTGCCCTGAGGTGTAGAGCTGCACAAATCGCACCCCGCGTTCAACAAGTCGCCGAGCCAGCAGACACTGCCGACCATAAGGGTCCGTTTCCTTTTCTCCGATCCCATACATGCCAAGTGTGTGCGGAGCTTCCTGCGTGATGTCCAGAGCGTCGCTAGCAGAGAGTTGCATGCGGGCCGCCAGTTCGTAACTGGCGATTCGGGCATCCAGCTGCAATTCGCCAGGACGCTGTTTCTTGTGAATCCGGTCGAGTCTTCCGAGCAGGTCCCGGCTCAGTTGTTCGACGTGGGAAGGCTCGTCAGTATCAGGCTTGAGATTCAGAATAGGAGTCCCAACCGAACGCATCCGCGTACCCTGGTACAGCGGTGGGAGGTATCCCGACTGCCAGTTCTGAGCCGAATTGGTTGGCTGCCGACCGTCAGGCGAGTCCAGCACGACGTAAGCCGGCAGGTTCTGGTTCTCACTGCCGAGTCCGTACGTGACCCAGGAACCAAGCGAAGGCAAACCCGGCATCAGCTTCCCGGATTGAATCTTGAAGAGTGCTGGCTCGTGATTCTGATGAGTATTGAACATCGATCGAACAACGGCAATGTCGTCCACATGCCGCGACAGGTGCGGAAGCACTTCAGAAACATGGATCCCCGACTGTCCGTGCTGCGAAAACTTAAATGGACTCCGCATCAATCCGCCGACAGCGTCGGGCGACGACAGGTCTTTGGCGATGTCTTTCAGGATTGACTTCCCATGATTTCGATCCAGTTCCGGCTTTGGATCAAACAGGTCCACCTGAGACGGTCCTCCCTGCATGAAGAGCTGAATAACAGCCCTGGCACGCGGCTTGAAATGAGTCGGCTTTGGTGTCAGATCAAACGGTCTGCGAACGGAACGATGAGCGGACTCTGAAGCAAGTAGATCAAGACCTCCGTAGAGTTCCTGATTGAACAGCCAGGCCAGAGCGGTACCCTGCAAGCCGTTGGCGACACTGCCCAGGAATGTTCGGCGATTGCTATGTGGCATGGTGCGATCTGCTTCCGTTTTGAATTACAGTCGATAGTCGTCAGATGACATTGAGGCCGAAAGTCACAGGCCAACTAATCAACAAACAGAAACTCTGCCGAGTTCATCATGATGTGGCAGAGGTTGGCTAGCGCTCTTGTTTCAGCGGACGGCGACTCGTTGTTGTCTGGTGGGTCTGGTTTGGCCGTTTTCCGGAAACGTTCCCACTCTGCTGTGAGTTCGCTCAGAGTCTCGAGTGCCAGTTGAGTTTCCTCAACCGTTGGATTTCTTCCGAGTGCAGACTGATAAACTCGCTCCACCTGTTGGTATCGGTCGCTGCCGGATTCTTTCTCGATTCGCTGAGCAAACATCATCGAAAGTTGTCGCACCATACCATTATTGAGCAGGTGTAACGCCTGCGATGCCACCATTGAACTGGGACGAGCGACGCAATTGGGATTCATTTGAGGCAGGTCGAACGTTTCGAGAATCGAAGGTAGTTCCTTCCGCCTTTGCAGAACGTAGACCGTTCGCCGCCAGCCCTTTGCATTCCGATTGACCGTCACGAGCCCGTCATCTCGGACAGTGACGCCGTCGGGCTGGCCGAAGGACGTCTCGTCGAGTTCACCGGAAGCGGCCAGCAGACTGTCGCGGAGAGGCTCTGCTTCGAGACGTCGTAGCGGCATACGTGACAACCAGCGATTATCGGAATCACGCATTTCGCTGTCGAGGCGCAGGGCTGACGACTGACGATACACCCGGCTGTTCATAATTTCCCGATGCAGCCATTTCAGGCTCCAGCCATTTTCGACAAAAGAAACTGCCAGCCAGTCGAGCAGTTCAGGATGAGTCGGAGCGACTCCCGTCCTGCCAAAATTACTGAGGGATTCGACAAGGCCTCGCCCAAAGTGGTGATACCAGACTCGGTTTACGATCACTCTCGAGGTGAGCGGATGCTGTGGTTGCGCCAGCCAATCAGCGAGAGCCAACCGTCGTCCAGTTGAACCGGGGCGTTTGGGTTGTACGTCAAACGGCGTTCGACCATCGGTCAGGACGGAAGGCACTCCGGGGCCGACCAGATCTCCGGGATTACTGAACTCGCCGCGTCGGAAAATCCAAGTCGGCGACGGCTCACCGCGGTCCCATAAAGCGCGAACCATTGGCTGTTCAGGCAACGTCGCCTGCAATGCTTTGATCTTCTTGTCCGTGTCCGCTTTCAGTGTTTTGAAGTCTGGGTACTTTGCACTCAGCTCGTCTGTAGAGATCGCGAACTGCTTCTCGAACTTCGCGGCAAGTTGTTTCTCAGCATTACTGAGTTCCTTCTTTGACCGTTGCAGCATCGCGCGCACATCGGCCTGCTGTTCTGCAGGCACCTGCTGCAGCCCTTTTTCAAGCTGCTGTAAACGTAATTCGGTCTCGCGTTCGGACAGTGTTTTCTCAGCAAGTGCAATCTGTTCTTCAATTGGACGGCGAACTGCCATCCACCGGGATTTGACAGCCTCGGTGACGTGCGGCAGATATCGCCTTGAAGGGTTGCTCTGCTTTGACTGGTTGGGGACAGACGTTGGCTTCAGCCAGTCATAAACGTCGTACGCTCCCTGAAAGACAGAGACCAGCCTGTAATAGTCCCGCTGAGGAATCGGGTCATACTTGTGCGAGTGGCACTGGGCGCACCGAAGTGTCAGCCCAAGCACCGCCGAGCCCAGCACCTCAATTTCATCGGCGACGACTTCGAAACGTTCGCCGACGGTATCCACGATGTCCGAACCGGTTCCATCCGGCACCATCCTCAGAAAGCCGGTTGCGACCAGCGCGTCCATCATTTCGTCAGTGATCACGTCGGCGTTCTCGAAGTCGTACAGTTCGTCGCCAGCAATCTGCTCACGAAGAAACTGGTCGTAAGGTTTGTCGTTATTAAGAGACCGAATGACATAGTCCCTGTAGAGCCAGGCGTGATTCCTGACCGGATCAGCCGACCGCTTGCCCTCCGAATCAGCGTAGCCTGCAAGGTCCATCCAATAACGCCCCCAGCGCTCTCCGTAGTGCGGAGAGCGCTGATAGAAGGCGATCATCGTTGTGTACCAGCCGTCCGACTTGTCGGCGACGAAGCGACGAACATCGTCCCACTCAGGAGGCAAGCCGGTCAGGTCGAACGCGACTCTTCGAATCAATGTGAGCCGCTCCGCCTCAGGCGAGAACGTGAGGCCGTGCTCTTTCAGTTTCCGTCGGACGAAGGAGTCGATCGGAGAGCGATCAGTGTTTGGAACCGTCGGCTTCTTTGGTGATTGAAACGCCCAGAAGTTTCGATCTTCGTCCGTCACGAGAGCATCCGGAACAGTCGTTTGAACATCGGCATCAATGTCGTACTCGACGGCTCCCTGTTTAATCCAACTGGCGAGGAGTGCGATCTCAGAAGATTCCATCGGACGGACGCCAGCTCGGATCAGGTCTTTCGGAGGCGGCATGTCCTTCGCGTGAATTCTCTTCAGAATGAGGCTGTCTTCCGGTTTGCCGGGCACGATCGCCGGGCCGGATTTCCCTCCCTTGAGCATCGCTGCCGAAGTCCGCAGGTCAAGTTGTCCCTCCTGCTTTCTGGCTCCATGACAGACTACACAGCGTGTGAAGAGATAAGGCAGGACTTCATGCTGAGTCACTCGAACTTCTGAGCCTCCCGTCGAGTGCGCACCGCCGTCAATCCATTTCCTGATCAGCTCCTTTTCACTGTCGGTAAGTGGTGTCTCACCATCAGGCGGCATGTCACCCCCGTCGATCATGATCCACAGCAGGCTGTCATCCAGTGACTCGACGACTGCAGGCTCACCCGACTCTCCGCCTTTATGGAGACCAGCCATGCTGGACAGATCGAGGCTGCCTTTGCGAGCTTCAGCGTTATGACACCCTCCGCAACGAGACTGAATGATCGGCAGGATGTCCTTCTCGAAAACGAGTCCGCTGTCTTCGATCGAATCTTCAGCCGCCACTGGCAGCGCCGACATGACAAGAATCATGCTCAAAAGAGCAATGGCGGGTGTGGTCCCCGAAAAGGAGAACATGCGAATCCAATCGGCGAGGGCAGGGGTTGGAGGGAAAGCTGTAGACCGCCAGTGTTTCATACTCGAGCGGTGATGGCAAGATCCCCGCGACGACAGCCACAGGTGACTTGAACAAACCTACTCGAACAGACGATGATCGCCAGGCTGTTACGTACCGTAATAATCGAATGAAACTCAGTTTCGTTTGAAGAAGAAAGCTAAAGCCTTTCAACCTCCCTCAATAGCCAGTCTCACCATTTGACACCCGATACATCAGGCCAACCTGTCTCTCTATGGCGGGTCACATTTCCGCCTGACTCCTCACTGACGGGCACCATTCTCAGAATCGTGATACTCAGCCAGGCGATGATGGAATCGCTGCTGAAGTACCGCGTTCCAACTGACTTCTGCCCATTCAAGGATGACCGCAATGACAAACTGGAATGACTATCAGGAAACAGCAATCGCCGCCGCTCGAGAAGCGGGACGTGTTCTTCAGGAATGGTCGCAGAAATTCACTGTTAGCGAGAAGAGCCGCAAGAACCTTGTGACCGAAGCGGATGTGAATGCTCAGGATGCGATCTTTCGCATCATTCACGACAGGTTCCCAGACCACAGCTTTCTGGGTGAAGAAGATCTGGCCGTTGAAAACGCTGACTCAGAATTCCGCTGGATCATCGACCCGCTGGACGGCACGACAAACTATGTTCATCAGTTTCCGTACTACTGCGTGTCGATTGCTCTGGAGTTCAGTAAACAACTGACACTCGGCGTCATCTTTGATCCAACTCGCAACGAACTGTTTACGGCGATTTGTGGCCAGGGAGCATTTCTGAACGACAGGCCGATTCACTCGTCCGACGCCGAAGAACTTTACGACGCCATGTGTGTCGCCAGTCTGCCCGTCGGCGGCACCGGCGACGAGCCGCAGGTGAAACAGTTTCTGAATGTGTTTCCCAAAGCTCGCAGCGTTCAACGGACAGGCTCGGCGGCGTTAAATCTGTCTTACGTCGCCTGCGGCCGAGTCGACGCCTACTGGTCTGGAACTCTCAAACCCTGGGATCAGGCTGCCGGAGTCGTGATCGTTCGAGAAGCTGGCGGACAAGTGTCAAAAATGGATGGCACAGATTTCGACGTTGAACTGCCGGACATGCTGGCCAGCAACTCGCCGTCCATCCAGAATGCGCTGATTGATGCGTTGAAACTTGACTGAATCAGTTCTCTGCAATGGCACCGAAAGCTCATTGGCACTCACTTTGGGTTGCCGACAAGATCAACAGTCTCCTGTTGAGTTCATCACTGAAAGTCCGACGAGGGTCTCTTCGATGTCTCTGGCACAGTGATATCCTGAAGGATTCTTCTTGACCCTTTGGGAGTACGTCAGTCGTCGCTGCTCTGTGATGTTCTGAATCGGGTGCAACGTTCACGTTTGCTTGAACAACCAAATTCGGTCTTCCGCGACTGTTCAAGAGCGGTTGCCGTTGTATCACGGTCGAGATGACCGCGCATAATCAAAGAAGCCCGGACATGCCGGGCTTCTTTCAATCTGACACACGTAAGCTACGGTCTACTCGGCTGATGCTTCAGCGGTCGCTTCAACAACTTCGAGTCCTGGAACGTGGATAGCCGTGATCTTGACCTCAGTGTATTTCTGACGATGACCTGTGTGTCGGCGCGAGTTTTTTCGGCGGCGGAACTTCTGAATCTCAAGCTTTTCGCCCTTGAGCTCAGAGTCAACCACCTCCGCCGAGACAGTCGCACCGTCGATCAACGGGCGACCAACAGTGCTCGAGCCGCCACCGTTCGCGAGTAAGACTTTCTCGAACTCGACCGAATCGCCTACGGAGAGGGTATCGCGATAATCGACGACAACCTTTTCTCCCGGAGCAACTCGATACTGATGGCTACCGTCTTCAATGATTGCAAACATGAGTGAAGTCACCTGATTGGCTCAAGAGAGCCCGTTCTGATACCGCCGCGTTCGAGCAGAAATAAACTCTCACGGCCTTCCGTGTCCGGTCAGAACTGCCAATTCTGAAACGAGTTAGAGATTTTAAACCATGGCGGAACGATTTCCAGATCATAGTCGGCGTGGCAGGATACCGCGTCATCTTCCTGATTGCGAGTCACCCGGGATTGGAATCCGAAACTGGTGTCCCTTGCTATCTCGCGCATCAATGACGATGTGGTTTGGTGTAACGTCGGTGCGACCGCGAATACTGATGGCCAGCTGGCACTTGTCTTCAAGCTCGTTGATGTCACGGCGCTTTCGATTGCTGAGATAGTCCGCAACCTCGTTCTGAACCTCGACCGTCAGCTGTTCAATTTCTTCGCGTGACGCTGCAGTGATGAGTGCTCGCATGATCTCGATCGCGGCACTCTCCGCAGTTTTCGCGAGGCCCGTTCCGTTACAACAGGGACAGTCTTTGTAAATGCTGCGGCGCAGAGATGGACGAATTCGTTGCCGCGTCATCTCGATCAGTCCGAACGGGCTGATACGAAGCACCTTGGCCCGCGCTCGGTCTCTCAGCATCGCGTTTCGAAGTGCTCGCTCAACACCTCGGCGGTGCTTCTCGTCACGCATGTCAATGAAGTCAATTACAATCACTCCGCCCATGTCACGCAGGCGAATTTGACGGGCAACCTCTTCGGCGGCTCGAAGATTGACCTGGTACGAAGTTTCCTCAGCATCATCGTCAATCCGAAAGTTTCCGCTGTTTACGTCTATGGCTACCAGGGCTTCAGTCTGATCAATCACGATCGACCCGCCGCCTCTAAGTGGAACGGTGCGGTTCTGAATTCGTGAGATCTCATCCTCAATTTGATACTTGTGAAAGATCGATTCCTGCCCGGCGTAGTGATGAATTCTATCCACTCGGTTCGGAAGCACTGCTTTCATGAACTCGCGGGCACGCTCGAATGCTGCCGGTTCGTCGATCCAGACTGCGTCGATGTCGCTGCTGAAGATGTCGCGAATTGTCCGCGTGATCATGTCGCTATCCTGGTAGATATCGACGGGTGCGGACGTACTGCCAATTCTTTTGAAAATGACCCTCCAGAGTCGGATCAGGTAGTTCAAATCCCGTTCAAGATCCTCCTGAGATCGTTCCAGACCTGCAGTTCGAATAATGAATCCAAGGCCAGGTGGTGGATCAAGTTCGACAAGTTGACGACGCAGTTTTCGGCGCGCGTCATCGTCTGCGATCTTTCGACTCACGCCGACGCGCTGCAGTCCGGGCATCAGGACGAGATATCGACCAGGAATACTGACATAGGTGGAAAGAGTTGGGCCTTTAGTGCCCACCCCTTCCTTGATGACCTGAACCAGAACCTCACTGCCCTTCCGGAAGATTTCCTGGATTGGCGGCTTGTTACGGACGCTCCGCTCGTTGAAGTGACGCCCGTTTCGCTGTTTTGCCTCAGCTTCTTCGTCAACCAGATGTTTGAAGTACTGTTGTTCGACGTCGCTTACGTGGAGGAAACCGTTACGGCCGACGCCGAAATCCACAAAGGCCGCCTGGATACTGGGCTCGATATTGACCACGCGACCTTTATAAATATTCCCGACACAGCTTTCGAGGCTGTTTCGTTCAACATAAAGTTCTTCGAGAACACCGTCCTCGATCATACCAATCCGGCTCTCTTCCGGCTGGCGAACGTTGATCAGCATTTCTTTCTTCATGGGAGCTCCCGTTGTTGGGAGTATTCCCTCGTATCATTCATTCCAAAGTGATTGCCGGGAGCGAGTGCCGATCAGAAGAGCTGGCAATGACTCTTTCCGCCTCTCGTTCGATATTCCGAGTCGATTTACACCGGATTCACACCGGATGAATGACTGGCAAATCGAAACCGATCGTTGAAGAGTTGATCGTCCGGAAACTCGATGGGTGAGTTTCCGGGCTTTTCCAAAGCCTGGAACGTTCAGCAATTCTGTCCGAGCTGAGATGCTGCGTATCGTGCCTGCCGAGAACGTAAATTCTTTTTTCGGCCTTGCCCGCAAGGTGGACAAAAGCAGGTTCTGCCTTGTCGCCATTGCGCGAGACAAGGAACGGTACGCCAGCATGCCGGTTGATAGTGACAATACCGGTCTGCGTACGTCTCGAACCGCTATGTCCTTAAGCGGATACAGAGGTTCGAGATGAATTGTTACAGACAACAAAGTTCGCCTTCTCTTCTCTCCGGGTCACTGTTTGAAAAACCGCGAGGTAATACTCTGTGTAGGTTTGGTTGTTTCCTGAAAGTGGCCGTCGAATATGGCGATCGACCGTAACTGCTTGTCTTAAGTTGTCCAGATAATCCTTGCACGTGCGCGCCCAGTGGTGAATCTAATCAGAGACTCGTGCGCGAACTTTGCCAAGGCTCTACGCCTAACCTGTTTTCGAGTTGGTCTCTTCGTTTCGCGAAGAGTGAACGGCCCAGATTGCTCTTGTGTTACTGTGTCAGCGGCATGTCCGACAGTCGACTCGGACAAAGTCTGTTAAGTTCAGTCCGTAGAAAGTTTTCGACGTCTCGAGCAATGTCGAGGGAAAGCGAATGACTGGCCAATCTGTCAGCGTCCTCGATCGAAATATTTCGGATTACATCCTTGACCTCAGGTAACGAGATCGGTGTGACGCTAACACTTCGGATTCCGAGTCCAAGCAGCAGTGGAACAAACTTCGGATCTGAACTCATTTGTCCGCAGACGGTTACTGGAATTCCTGCACTTTGTCCAGCCTCAATGACCATTTGAATCAGCCGGAGAATAGATGGATCGCCTGCACGGTACAAGCTGGCTACAGATGGCTCAGCCCGGTCAACCGCCAGGGCGTACTGGATCAGGTCGTTTGTCCCGATCGAGAAAAAGTCGACCTCGCGTGAAAAATGGTGTGCCAGAAGAGCAGCAGCGGGGACTTCAACCATCATGCCAACTGGGATCTCTTTCTTGAATTCAAGTCCTTCCTCTTCGAGGTCTTCGACGACATCTGCCAGAATCATTCTTGCTTTGCGAAGCTCCAGCAGTGTCGTAACAAGCGGGAACATAATCCTTACGTCCCCGTGAACGGCGGCTCTTAAAATCGCTCGAAGTTGTGTCTTAAACTGCCCCAGATGCCGCAAACTCAGCCGAATACTGCGAAGCCCGAGGGCAGGATTGTCCGCTTTCGTGCGAAATTCTTCGAAGTCACCAGGAATCTTGTCGGCCCCAAGATCGAGCGTTCGAATCACCACGGGATGGTTACCCATTTCGCGGACGACGCGGCAGTACGCATCGTAGTGCTCTTCCTCGGTCGGCTCGTGATCTGAACCAAGGTAAAGAAACTCGGTGCGGTAGAGCCCGACTCCGTCTGCGCCTCTGGTCACGCAGTGCTGGACCTCATGTGGAAATTCAATATTTCCCAGCACTTGAATTCGGACGCCGTCCCTTGTTCTGGCCTCAATTGAATTGAAGGCTGCCAGACGCTCTGCCTCAGATTCCTGCAACCTTGCTGAGTCTCGGTAGCGAGCAATTGTCGGCTCATCAGGATCGATAATCACTTCGCCGCGATTGCCGTCGATAATGACAACGTCGCCAGGCGAGACATCAGCGAGAAACTTTCCGATTCCAACAACAGCTGGAATTTCGAGAGCCCCAGCCAGGATTGCAGTATGGCTGGTACGTCCACCTGCTTCGGTTGCAAATCCTTTGACGAACTGACGATTGAGATTTGCAGTTTCGCCCGGCGTCAAATTGTGCGCGAGTACCACAACTGGTTCAGTCAGATGCGATAACTCGGGACGTTGTTCACCAAGCAACGCTTTAAGAAGGCGTTTCTCGAGATCAAAGACATCAGCAGCCCGCTCGGCGAGATAAGTGTTTCCAAGATTCTGCAGAACCTTGGCGTAGTTACGCAGCACACGACTGGATGCGAATTCCGGTGAGAAACACTTGGTTCGAATCAGCGTTTCAATTTCACCGTTGAGCTTGGTGTCCCGAAGCATCATGCGGTGAGCGCTGAAGATCGCCGCGTACTGCTCTCCGAGTTGCTCGCGGGCGACCCGCTCGTTCTCATCAAGGGCAATGCACACCGTCTCGACGGAAGCCCGAAAACGGCTGACTTCAGAGTCGACAGCGTCAACGCTGACGAAACGTTGCGGTATGCGGAACCCCTGCGAACCAAACAGCATTGCCGGGCTGATGGCGACGCCTGGTGAAACCGCGATTCCCGTCCGTGTCAGCATTACAAATCCAGACAAAGCAAAAACAGGCATGAATCAACGGGAGGGGTAGCAGTCCAGCGAAGTTCCAGAGGACAGATCCCAAAACGACAATCAAGACTCATTCCACCTGATTAGTATCGCGGAACGCGTGTCCTTGAAACCCCGAGCTGAAAAGTTCGACAAGACCCTGGATTGCCGCCGAAGCATCTACACCCGAAGCTTCACAAATCAACACGGTGCCCTCTCCGGCTCCGAGAGACAACAGATCCAGGATGTGACGTGCATTCGCCACTGTATTACCTTTTCGGATCAGAATCTGGCACGTGAACTCCCCCACGCACTTCACTATCAGCGAGCACGGCACCATGTGCAGGCCATTGGGCCCAGGCACGGTCACGTTGGCAGTGACGGCTTCGCTCATGACATTCAAAAAAAACAAAACTAAGTGTATGGCGCTGACGAACAGGAACCTGTCGAATTGACGTTCTGAATTCGCCGGACGAATTTCACGGTCGGGAAAATCAGGCAGGCTGCCCATGGTCAGCTTCATCCAGTAATTCCAGAATATCTTCCCTTGTGGTCGCCTGTTTGAGGAAGCTGCAAAAAGTCTGGTCACGCAAGTGACGAGAAATATTCTCCAGTCCTCGTAAATGATCGCCAGGGCGATCAGGAGGCGAGACCAGGAGGAACATGATAAACACGTCTTCGCCGTCAAGGCTGGCGAAGTCCACGCCGCCTTTCGCCAACGCCACTGTAGCGACCAGTCGATCGACCGACGGGTGCTTGGTATGAGGTACGGCCACGCCGTTGCCAATACCCGTAGAACCGAGCTCTTCCCGCTTCAAAATGGCTGAAATAATACCCTCTTCATCAGCTTCAGGAATCGAACCTGAAGCCTTCAAACTTGCAACCATAGCTCGAATGGCGTCTTCTTTCGACGCAGCTTTCAAGTCGGGAATGATCGCATCCGCTACTACAAACTCGTTCAGCTTCATCGGAATTCCTCGAAAACACTGCCTGGCGGATCCTGTATACTGCGCAGCCCGCGCTTAATTTAATTCGTTGTCAACAACAAATACGTGATCAGCACGAAAGATTTAGAAAACGTGAGAGGTTTGAGTTTCCTGCACCGCACTACGGTCTCGTCCCCCCAGCAGTCAAAAGAACACTTCAACCGTTGAATCGCCAGACGGTAGGTCGGTCAAGTGGACGAGTCAATGCAACCGGCCAAACGGATTGAGCACTGACAGACAAAGGCATAAGTCGCAGCTTTGTCTGCGCTTACCACTCACTGTTGGTGCGACGTCACAGATTACGAAATCCAGTGGAAACACTTCAGTCTCACTGATCATCGATTTAGCCGCTCATCGGTGTGTCGCGGCGATGATTCTGAAGCTTTTCTTTGTACTTGCGAATCTGCTGCTCCATCTTGTGGAGTGCGACGTCAAAGACCCCCGTAACGTCTGTGCCTTCCGCTCTGGCGACAAAGTCATGCTTGTGCTCAGTATCAACCAGAATCTCGACCACAGCATCGTCGTGTTCGAAATCAACGGTCACACTAATCTCGGTAACTCGTTCGAAATACGTCAGCAGCTTTTCAGCTTTTCCAATGATGTACTCTTGAGCGTCGGGGCGTACTGTCCCGTGTCGACTGGTTACTTTTACTTGCACGAACACTGCCTCTCTTCGTACCCAGACTGGCGAATCCATCTGGCATAAAGCGTCAAAACAGAGGGAAACCGGTAGGCTCGTGATATTAGGCCGGAGAGGCCTACTTCGCCACCGATTTCCAGGAATCGACAACCTCGCATCTTGCCCCTGGCTGCCTTCCAATCAGAATCCTTCGTCGAGCCCCTGCGCCGGCGATGAACTTTCTGCCGTGTCGCCGTTGGAGTCGGTCCGAGGAAGCAGAAAACGAGTCGGCGACCTCAGTTTCGCCCAGATACTGTCGACTGTACCCGACGGTTCTTCGTCAACACTGGGCGCTTCGAGTTCCTGGCTAATGGCAACGATGGGACCACGAACTTCAGAATCACGTTCCGCTCGCACCGCGAAAACTACGTCTTTGCTGACGTTCGTCGCTGCAGACTGGTGGGCACGCAGGCCAGAACAGCCGGTGCAGGATGCGACGATGAGGATTGCGGTCAGCAAAAAAAAGATTGTACGGGACATCGTCATAAGTGGTCCTGAGTGGGTAGCTCGTGGATTGTCCGCAGCATGCATATTTCGTCTTTGCTCGGTTGTCAGGTCTGATCGACTTCTGGTTCCCACTGTTCGGGAAGGACGTTGACTTCCGGCAGCGGTATCACATGGTCCCGATTCAACTTCAGCGAGAACTTACCAAGCTGGCAGCCACTTAATACGAAAAGTGCCACAACAATGAACGCCATGCGTCCGCGCATTGATGAATTCCCTTATCCGAGCCGGTTCCGTTCGGGGTGAAACGGGGAAATGAGCCCCCTTCCTGGCAGCCCAGCGCGAGTGATAGTCGGAATCCTGAATTGCGTGAACATCAATCGAGAAGGCTGTCCATTGCCCTCATTTAGACTTGAGCACAATTCGAGCGACTTCAGGTCTTGCTCCAATTCTTAGCGGGTGCTTGCCGGATAGGCCGCGGCTTACAAACATTAAGGTCGGATCAGAACGGAAGACTCCGGCGGAATAACAACAACCATGAACGCTGGGTGAGTACACCGGTCCAACGCCCGGGATGAGAACCTGTCCGCCGTGATTGTGTCCTGAGAGCATCAGATCGACACGCCGACGCCTGGCCCATGAGAGATTGTCCGGCGTATGGCTGAGCAGTAGGCGGAAAAACTCATCAGGGACGGCTTCGAATGCCGGATGCTGCCCCATCCAGGGGCGTTCTGATCCGCCGATCGACAGCCGTTTGCCTGCGATTTCCAATGTCTGCAAAGTTCCCGCGACGTTTCTCCAGCCAAGGTCGGAAATTGACTGCCTGATTCGATCCGAGTCCAGTCCCCAGTCGTGATTGCCGAGGATGAAATACTGCCCCAGCGGGGCTTCGATTCTGCCAAGCGTCTTTGGCAGCCAGTCGAGTAATTGTTCCGAATCCAGGACATCGCCGGTAATCACGGCGATGTCGTAGTCGAGTGTCGCTGCTCGTTCAAAGACGGCCTCGAAGAATGGCAGGTCAATAGCCCCCGTAAAGTGGAGGTCGGTCAGGTGTAGTATCGACAGCCCGTCCCACTCCTGCGGCAATCGTTCAAGCTGGAATGTTCGCTCAGTAAACTCAACCTCGAAACACTGGTTCATCGGTACGTTGAGGAGCGACGCATAGGGGCCTTCGCCCGACAGAGGTCCGCCGAGTTCCTTCCGGAAATCAACGATTGAAGAACGATACTCAATCTGCTGGCAAGGTGGGCGATAACTCCAGTGTCGGACGACGGCCCAGCAGAAGCCGACAAAACCGAGCATGCAAATGGCCATCCAGCCTTGCACCATCAGTGGCATTCGCTGCCACACTTCCGACGGAGACAGACTGTTCTGGAAAACTCCAGGGCCTGCGAACCCGATCACAACAAACATCCATGAGGGCCACAGCGGGATAAACAGGTCATGAATGTGACGGACGTGCCTCAGGGTTGCTTCGTGGATTCTCTGCGAGTGGATCCGATTGACCACAGTCACGAGAACCTCGGCGTTTCCAATCGACAGGATCGCGAACCAGAGGATACGCAGCCAGATCATGGGCAAATCGATTTACGAGGCGAGGCGGAGCGGAATCGAAGCGGTTGTCAGTTAGCGTCAAGAGGCTCAACGCTCAAGTTCTCTCACGTGCCATCGACCGCTCATAGTTATCGCAGCACAGGCGGGGTCATCTGCCTGTGCTCGTCAGAAATACTGCAGTCACCAACGTTGAGCATCAATGCGAAGATTCATCGCTCTGCGTGTTCAGAACCGCTTCCGAACACTTTCGATTTTGCCTTCCTGAAGGATCGGCAGGTATCGATTCGGGATGGCCAGGATGAAGCACGCGACAGACGTTCCGAACAGGCGAGACGGTTTACCGCCGGTAACATAACGTGGGTCTCGCCAGGAACCGTCTTCGTCTGGTACGCCGGACTTTCTGACTTGAGCGGTGACCAGCTGGTCTCTAAGAATTGGATAGTTGTCCTTCCAGGCGGCGTCTCCCACCTGGTAAATCGCCTGGCCGACGTAATACAGCGTGTAGGCATCCAGAGGAACTCGACCGTCGCTTTCACGCGGTGCCTTCAGTACTTTGACTGCGTCCGCAATGACATCGAGGTTCTTCGGAATTCGCCAGTCGTCATACTGACCGAATTCCTGCAGACAGACGACGCCCGCAGCAGCCATCGCGATCGTGCCGTTGTGTCCGTCATAAGTGAACTGACCGGGCCCTTCCTTGATTCGAGGATCATCCAGGCTGCGGGCTCCATTCTTCGCTTTGTACTTCTGTCGGACACTTTGAATGGACAGTTGAATCACGTCGTTGCGAACTTCCAGCCCGCTGTCGACGGCGCTCCGCAGTGCCTTCGCCTGCATGACGACGAGACTCAGATCGTGCCCGTAATTCTCCCGCCGAGCGCGATAATCCCATCCGCCGTCGCGTGCCTGCGTGTTGGCGATCAGCCGCAATGCCTGCTCCAGCACGCCCGAGATGCGCGGGTCTTTCGTCATACCGTGTGCCTGTCCGAGCACGAAGGTTGCCAACCCATGGTTGTACATGTCCCGCTGTGGATCAGCGATGTTGAGCAGTCCCGACGGTTGAGCGTTTCTGATCACGTAATCCAGTGCCCGCTCGACGACATCGCCATACTTGCCTCGACCGGGGAGATGCCCATCGGCGAGAAATGCCAGCACTCCCATCCCGACCAGTCCAAGGTCGTTGGATTCCCAGTTTCCCTGCGGCCCCTGGTTTCGGGCGAGCCATTCCAGTCCCCGCTCCAGGGACGCTTCGCCGCCCGGAGTAACTTCCCATTCATCCTGCGCGACAGTCGGCATGCAGGGGCACAGCATCATCGCAATAACGAATATGGTCAAAGAGAATTGATGCACCGTCATAAGGCTGGCATTTCCGGTGAAGTCATTGAACGTCGTCTCGCGTCACAGGCTGAAACGTAGTGGAGACGGTAATCGCTGCATCTGCAAGGCAGGACCATTTCAGCTGTGAGAGCAACCGACCTCAGTTCCCATGACATTCGAGACAGCCAGGCACAGTGGCTTAGTCACGGCAAAGTGTAGAGCCTTGAATCAATCAATCCTGAAAGACTCCAGAGGCACGACTTCGGGCAATCGGCAGCGGCGGACAGAAAGGCGAGTTGTCGGGGCTACCGCGTGTGAATCAGAACGGCTGTCATGTCGTCCTGTTGTGGTTTGTCGCCGGTGAAATCACGCGCCGAGGCACAGACAGCCTCCACAGTGTCCTGAGATGAGGAGCCCGTGCAGGACGTAATCACTTCCAGCATGCGCTCTTTCCCGAAGA
>JAQBWV010000118.1 GCA_027624335.1 Planctomycetota bacterium | reverse complement strand
CATCTCCGTGCCGGATGACATGGGATTCCTCACGTATAAGACCGTGGGTTCGACGGGCCGGCTGTCCGATGGCGAGGAAGGTCACCTTCCCGTTCTATCACGACGCATTCTGGTGACCGAGTCGCTTCCTCTGCCCATTCGAGGAGCGCAAACGAAGAAGTTCAACTTCCAGCGACTGCTGGATTCCGGCAAGTCGGACACGCTGAAGCATCAGTCGCTGACGGTGCAGATGGTGTCGAATCCGTCCTGGTACGCCGTCATGTCTTTGCCTTATCTGATGGAATACCCCCATCAGTGCAGCGAGCAGACTTTCAACAGGCTCTACGCAAACGCTCTCGCCCAGCACATCGCCAATAGCGATCCCAATATTCGTCGCGTCTTCGACGTCTGGAAAAACACTCCAGGCGACACGCTCGACAGCCCTCTGGAAAAGAACCAGGACCTCAAGTCCGTGTTGCTTGAAGAGACTCCCTGGCTGCGTCAGTCGAATGCTGAAGGGCAGGCTCGTCGCAACGTGGGCATTCTGTTCGACGCCAACCGGCTTCGCGAAGAGACCGAACGAACGATGCGGAAGATCGCCGAGTTGCAGCATGCCGACGGTGCCTGGCCGTGGTTCCCCGGCGGGCCAGCCAACGACTACATCACGCTCTACATCACAACGGGTTTTGGCCGAATGCGTCACCTGGGGATCGATGTGGGGATGGAGCCAGCGGTGAAGTCGCTTAGTCGTCTCGACGGCTGGATCAAGCGGATTTACGACCACATTGTCAAGAAGGAAGAGAATCATCTGACGACGACAATCGCTCTTTATCTCTATGGTCGTACCTTCTTCCTGAAAGATCAGCCGGTCGCGGCGGAGCATCAGGAAGCGTTCAACTACTTCGTCGGCCAGGCGAAGAAGTACTGGTTGAAACTGGCCAACCGACAGTCGCAGGCTCATCTCGCGGTCGCCCTGCACCGGCTGGCCGACAAGCAGACTCCGAAAGCCATCATGGCGTCGATTGATGAGCGATCCGTCAGCGACGAGGAACTCGGCAAGTTCTGGCGGGACACCGAGGAGAGCTGGTGGTGGTACCGTGCTCCGATTGAAACTCAGGCCATGATGATTGAGGCGTTCGACGAAATCCTGAACGATCAGGACTCGGTCGAGGCCTGCAAGGTCTGGCTGCTCAAGCAGAAGCAGACTCAGGACTGGAAGACGACAAAAGCGACCGCTGACGCGGTCTACGCGTTGCTGCTTCGCGGAGCGAATTTGCTGGCGTCAACGGAACTCGTCGAAGTATCGCTGGATGGCGAGGCGATCAAGCCAAAGAACGTCGAGGCCGGTACGGGTTTCTACGAAGAACAATTCAGTCGCGGAGATGTGAAGCCAGGCTTCGGCAGTATCACCGTCGAAAAGGTCGACGAAGGTGTCGCGTGGGGCGCCGTCCACTGGCAGTATCTGGAGGACATGAGCAAGCTCACCCCCTATGACGGCACGCCACTTCAGTTGACGAAGTCACTGTTTACCAAAGAGAACACGAAGAAGGGGCCGGTCCTCAAGGCAGTTGAGGGACCGCTGGAAGTGGGCGACGAACTCGTGGTGAGGATCACGTTGCGAACCGACCGCGACATGGAGTACGTGCATTTGAAAGATCAGCGAGGCAGCGGTACCGAGCCGGTCAACGTCCTCTCGAAATACAAGTTTCAGGACGGGCTGTACTACTACGAGTCGACTCGTGACACGGCCAGTCACTTCTTCATCGACTACTTGCCGAAGGGTGTTTACGTCTTCGAATACTCCGTGCGCATTCAGCATCGCGGCAGCTATCAGACAGGCATGGCCCAGATTCAGAGCATGTACGCGCCGGAATTCAACAGCCACTCAGAGAGCTTCCTGCTGGATGTGAAGTAGTTCACGGTGGTCAGGTGAACTCTGGGCAGGTGTCAGGCTCCGGTTGGAGATTCATCAGCTGGAGGACGTCGCGAGTCTGTTCGAATTCTGAATGTGAACGAATGTCCTGGAAGGCTCGAAGCGCCAGCGAGTGAGTTTCGTCAGCTTAAGCCCCCCCCACACGCTGGCGATTCGAGCTTGTATTTCTCGGGTTCTCGGACGATTTTGTGGAGCGGCTGGTGCTTCATTTCATTGTTGCTGCGTTGGGGAAATCTCTCAGGTGAGTCCAGCTACGGGATTCTTTTTGGGCAATTGCGTCTTAATGAGCCAATCGTCCAGGACAGAAGTTGAACTGAAATCGTGTTCTGGAATATCATCCTGCCGTCTGACGGAGTTCTATGAGGACACTCCGGGAAGACTCCTTTCCTGTAAACAGAGGGAGAGCCGACATGGAAGTCAACAGCATCGGCCCCGTCAGTGGCAGTCTGCCAATTCGCAAAGTAGCTCAGCCAGCCACATCGCCGCCGGTCGCCGAAACGCGGCCAGCATCGCCAACTGACGTACTGGAACTGACTTCGGTCAAGTCCACTGCGGGTGAGGTTGATCTGCAGGCCGAATTTCGGTCACAGCGGATTGCACAGATTCAACAGCAGATCGCGGACGGCACCTACGAGACACCAGACAAACTCAGCAAGGCGGTCGATCGAATGCTGGAGAGCCTGCTGGCTGAGTAGGATCTGCTCGCGGCTGTGTGTAGACGCTGGCTGGGCGGTCGAGAAGTTGTTTCGATTGACGGTCAGTGTGTTCGCGCGCCGATGGCAGTTCCATTTATGATCGGGGTAATTCCCCGGAGGATGTTTTGAGCGATATTGCTGCACTCGACAAGACAGTGTCTCCTGTCGAAAAATTTCGTGAGTATCTGGTCACAAAAGGTCAGAGGCTTACGCGCGAACGTGAAATCATCGTCGAGGAAGTGTTTTCTGATCACGAGCACTTTGATACCGATCAGTTGGTAGATCGACTTTCTGGCCGCAACGACAAGCGTCGAGTCAGTCGCGCCACTGTATATCGAGCTCTCAGCGCGATGGATGAAGCCGGCCTGCTGCGGAAAGTGGCTCGCCCAAACGGTCGCGAAGTCTGGGAGCACGATTATGGCTATCCTCAACACGATCACATGGTCTGCAGCGCGTGCGGTGAGCTGTTCGAGTTTCACAACGACGAAATCTCGCGGTTGATTGAGAAAATCACCAGTGCCCAGGGATTCCTCAGGACGAGTCATCGCCTGGAAGTCTACGGTACCTGCGAAGCCTGCCGCCGCCCTCAGAAACGCCGCTTGCGGAAGCTGGATCTGATCTGACGCAGGCTGGCTGTCTGAAGGCATCAAGATTGCGTTTGAGTCCACCGTGGTGGGCTCAAACGTGCGCTTTTCGGAACGGGCGACTTTTCACGGATCCAGAGAGAACTCCGTAGTGATCGACCGATGATCAGAACGAATCGACCACCCATGCCGGCAACGATGCCACACCACTTTGCCATTTGCCCATACTTGATCGAGACTCAGGACTGGGAACAGCGTCGGCCACGTCTCTCGATATCCCTCGCCCGCCGCTTCGAACGAATTTGTGAGGCGAGTTCGCAATCCATCGACCCAGACTGAGTCGACTGGCGTGTTGAAGTCTGCAGCCACGATCAGCGGCTGATCGTCAAGTTGCTCAGCGAGCTGACTCAGTCGAACAAAAGCTGGTTTACGAACCATCAGCGGATGAGACTTGACATCCATCAACAGCAGTCGAAGTGGGTGGCCGTCGACCCGGAGTGAGATCACTCGGTAACGACACACGGCTTCAGCTTCAGTCGGTCCCGACACATTGCCTGGCTCCACGCTCAGAATTTCGCCGCGACACAGAACCATCATTCCGGAACCAAGCCGGACTGCCGAGTAGCCTGTGACTCGTGATGTCCAGAACTCTGCTGACTGAGCCTCTTCTGTTGCCTCGACCAGTCCAATGACATCAGCGTCCAGTTCAGCAAGCTCACGCGCGATCGCGTCATAGCCGAAACTGCCTCGGCAAACGTTCCAGAAGGCAAACCGGAGAGCGTCGGCTGGTGGCTCTTCTGCCGACTCCCGAAACACCTGATAACCCCAAATGACGATCTGCAACCCAAGAACGAGCAGACTGATCGCGACGATTCGATAATCACGTTTCGGGCGAACATTGCTAGCGCACACCACGATTCCCGCGATGATCAGCAGCGGCAACGGCAGAGCGTACCAGGCGGTCGCAAGGTAGGGCACCGCATCCTGCACGGTCACCCATAAAAGGGTACCGATCAACCAGACGATCGCAGCCACACCGACAGCAGATTGCATCAGTCGTCTTCGGACTCGGACAACGCGATGCGGCATCATGTCTTTCACTTCGCCAGCCGATTCGCTCAATACTGGGTCTCCATTCCGCCTGACGTCCCAGCAAAACCGCCTGATTTCAAGGCACCAACGTACCTGGTGAAGTCCTGACACATTGAGCCGGCAAGTTCTAAACAACCGATTGGCAGGAGCTTACGACTCAATGCCACATTTCGGAAGCCTCGGCACAACAGTTGCCTTTGTAAAAAAGGCGTCGGCTGGAAGTGTAGCTGAAGTTATCCCTCGTTGGGCCAGCTTCGGACGAGCGCCTAGGCTTCCAGTCGACTCTTTTTATCTGCAACTGTCAGTCGCCACTCGAATCGTCGCTCATCTGACGGTGTCGGGCTGTGCCTGCTGAGAATCTGACAGAACGGACAACCAGACTGCGACCAGACTTTCCGCAGCCTTTGACACGGGGAAGCTGTTTCGAATTCTCTCTCGAGCATGGTGAGCCAATTGCTGTCTCAGGTCGGCGTTGTCGAGCAGCTCGCCAACAGCCTCGGCGATCGCCTCAGGCGAATCGACAGGCACAAGCAGTGCTGACTCACGATGCGTTAGAATCTCAGCGGTCCCTCCCACATCTGTAGCAACGATTGCCAGTCCGGAAATCGCCGCCTCAAGCAGCACTCTTCCGAGTGGTTCCTGCCGTGCAGCATGGACCAGTAGATCAGCAGCCTGCATGAGAGCGGGAACGTCGTCACAATAACCTAATCGGTGCAGTTGCAAGCCAGGCTCGTGAGATGCGAATTCACTCATGACGTTCGCTTCGTACTCCACGGTCTCGGACTTTTGCGAGAACCGGTCGCCCGCCAGCAGCCAGTGGATTCCTGTCCGAGTCTTTGCCAGCCAGCCGCCGGCTCTCGCTACGGTATCAAGTCCTTTTCGAAGTCCGATCTGCCCAACAGTCAGCACTACAAAAGCGTCTGCGGCAATCCCAAGCTTAGCGCGAACACACTGCCTCGACGAAGCGTCGACAACGAATTCTCGTTCACTGATCCCATTGTGAATGACCGTTCCGATGTTCTCGTCAAGGCCCTGCGCAACGTGGAACTGCAACGCTGCTTCTGACACGGCAACCAGCCTTCGATTCGCATTGAGATCGGCGATAGCCGCCCGGCTCAAACGAATAATGTCCCGCAGATGGGCTGTCGAAACGAACGGTGGAGCAAATCCAGCAGCCGCGCCCAGCAGCCGTCCCATCGCCAGACTGTTGCCATGCACCAGTTGAGCACCAGCCTTCTCAGCAGCCTGAATCAGGTTCGAAATGGCTTCGAGTCTCGGCAATCGCATCCCTTCGGCATTGAACAGGGTCAGATCAACGCTGCGGATTCCTAGCTCTGCGACACGTTCAGCCATCGGCCCGTCACGAGGCGCCAGCACGCTAAAGTCAATTCCGCACTCCGACATTCCACCGTCCAGCAGGTACTTCAGGACGGCAAGCATCGAATTCTCTCCACCGTTCACCGTCGGATACTCGATGACAATCGCAATCCGCGACACACCGTCCTGTGTCGATGAATTTTCGGTGATGCCGCTCAACGAAGCCGCCCGTGGATGTAGACATCGTCGCCAACCTGCTCCACAGTCTGGCTTCGAAGCTGGCTGACTTCCGGAATGAATTCTCGTCCGATTCCAGCAACTGGTGTCACAGCGTCCGCTCCTCCTGCAAACTTTGGCGCGACGAATACGTGAGCCTCGTCGACGAGGTTGTCATCAAACGCGGATCCCAGTAGCTGTCCCCCGCCCTCAATAAGCACGTTCGTCATTGATCGCCGCCCCAGTTCCGTAAGTAACTGCCTCAGATTAACTGTCGATGACGGGCCGACGACAAAGACCTCAACTCCGGCACTTCGCAGTTGCTCAATTTGGTTCGAGGGAGCACTTTCAGACACAGCGACAAGCACAGGAGCAGCCGCTGCTGTCCTGACCAGCTGACTATCGAGCGGCAATGAAGCCAGAGAGTCCAAGATGACTCGAACTGGAGTCCTTGGCCCTGGGATACGCACTGTCAAAAAGGGATCATCAGCTCGCGCCGTCCCGGCTCCGACAATGATCGCGTCCATTCTTCCTCGAAGCATGTGGACACGTTGCCGGGATGGCTCTCCTGAAATCCACTTCGAGACTCCTGTCCGAGTTGCAATCTTTCCGTCGAGCGTCATCGCCCATTTGCAGTGAACCCAGGGCAACCCTTTCAACATCAGCTTGAGGAATGGAGCGTTAAGGCGACGAACGTGTTCCTCACGAACGCCCAACGTGACATCAATGCCAGCGTCGTTCAGCCGCTGAATTCCACCGCCATCGACATGGGGTGAAGGATCCCTGATCCCAACCACGACTCGCCGAATCCCTGCATCGATCAAGGCGTCAGCACACGGAGGTGTCTTTCCGTGGTGACAACAGGGTTCAAGTGTCACATAGAGCGTGGCCCTTGCCACGAGATCTCTTCGAGAATTCGCATCTGCGACCTGGTCGACAAGATTGGCGATCGCGTTCGCTTCGGCATGAGCACCGCCAAACTTTTCATGATAGCCGTGTGCCAGCAGGTTCAGATGATCGTCAACGATCACGGCACCAACGGCAGGGTTCGGCTCGACTCGACCAAGACCGCGAGACGCAAGCTCGATGGCATAGCTCATGACAGCATTCGGGCTGTCGAATTTTGCAGGGGCACTCATCGCTGCCACTCATTCCTGAGTCTACTGCGGTAGCAGGAGCATGCGCTTGTCGCTAAGCGGATTCCAGAATTCGCAGCTGAGAACCCACGACTAAATCCTTCACCGTAACGCGATAATCGGTCATATGAGGCGCAACGAGGTGGGCTTTCAACGCGGCCAGACTTTCCCACTTCTCGATAATCGTGACGACGTTTCTGCGAAGCGGAATCTGAGCAGGAATATCCGTAACCACGTCGAATGTCGGCCCGTATTCCACACACCCCGCTTCAGCCAACACGTGTGGAACGACCTTATGGAACTCGGCGAGAAAGTCATCACGCCGACCTTCTGCGACTTCAATTTCGGCAATGACACTCAACATGAATGAGTCCTGATTCGAAACACCTTGTCCGGGCCGCTAGCGAGTCTACTTTTTCTTTGCAGTCTTCTTCTTTGCAGTCTTCTTCTTTGCAGTCTTCTTCTTTGCAGTTTTCTTAACAACAGCCTTGGGTTTTGCCGTTGACTTCTTCGCAGCTGTCTTTTTCTTTGTAGTTGACTTCTTTGGAGTCCCCTCCAGCTTCGTTGAGCCAGTTACGCTCAAACCCGAAGCCTTCTTTGCGGCTGCAGCTGCCTCAATACGGGCAGCTTTCTTCGCCACCTTTACTGCGTGCTCTGCCTCTTCTTTTTTATCAGATGCTCGCTTCGACGCCTGAAGTCTCTTTCGGGCTCGACCGCTCAAGACGTCCTTCAGCCGCTCTTCAGCATCGTCGAGATCGAACTGCAATTCGGGGTGATCGCCCTTCGGAGCCATCTCCAGAATTGCTTCTCCGTTCCGTGAAACAGACAACGACTTCAAAAGCCAGAAAAACTCGGCGCCATCGGCTTTTCGAATGATCCCCTTAAGCAACTCCGCAGCACTGACTTCGTCGGCTCCAACCGGCACAAGTCCCAGCCATATCGCGGTCCGGACCATCTTCTCGTCAACCGGAATCACGTGAGTGCCCAGGCACTTTTGAAGAAGATAATTCCGACAGAACGGAGTCAGATGCTTAATCTTTGAAACCTGCTTGTAAGCCAGTTCGAAAGGCTTCTTTCGGATTCCATCAAAGTCATAGGAGTATTGATGATCAAAGACGTAGTACAGAAGATACCGGACACGCATCGCGCACCATTCCGGTTCGTACACGCCTTCAAATACCGGTTCCAATTCGGAGATAGTACTGACGCGAACTTCGTTCCAGTCGAAGAAGTCACCCTTCAGCCGACCAAATGCCGCATCGGCAGCATCGTATGATGAGTTCTCAAGGCATGCTGAAAACACCACGGCTTCAAGAACCGGGAGCTGTTCACGCTTTGGCAGCCCTCCAAACTCTTTCTTCAGGAGTTTGAGGAGCCGAACGAGGACTTTGGACTTGTCCGGTGTTTTCGATTTCGCTGCGACCATGATTATCCTGAAGTCAACTCAATCCAGACGTAACTGATCAGGATGAAGAGGCTCAATGCCTGAATCTACCTGTTCATGCCCGTTCTGGCTCACTGTCGGCTTTCAATATCCCTGCACAAACTCGCTCAATCCCTAACCGACCTCTCGCCACCGTCCAACACACCAATGATCGTCAGAACCACTCGCGAAAACGGCTGAGCATAAGGACTCACTCATCTTGTCCTTCAAATTCACATGTCACATCGTCAGTTTCCGACGACTCCGTTTCACTTTCGGCATCAACTTCAGATGATTCCGAGTTTTCTGCGTACAGTCGGCGTTCATCTTCCAACTCCTGGAGGATACGAGCAGCCTCTGCAGCCTGCGAAGACTCACCATCATCAAGGACGAACTTCAACACCGGTGTATACCGTGTCTCAATTCGGTCTGCGATCTTCGACTGCAGAAAACCACGCGAGGCGTTAAGTCCATGAAGACATAATGCACGCTCTTTGTCAGTACCCATTACCGAAACATAAACTTTCGCAGTACGGACGTCAGCAGCCACGTCGACACTCAAAACTGTGACATTTCTGACACGAGGGTCACGAATCTGAAACAAGATCGCACTCGAAACGACTTCGCGAACTGCCTGAGAAAGTCGAGCAACTCGACGTGATGCCATGAAAACAGCCTGAGTTAGAAAAAAAGGGCAGCTGAAACTTGAACGTCAAACACTTCACAAACCAGCTTTCGAACCAGCCACCTGCCTGACAATGGCCTCCCGACTGACAATCAACTCCGGACAACATCGATTCGACTACTCAAGCGTGCGCTTCACTGTGTCGATTCGGAACGCCTCAAGCAGGTCGCCTTCCTTAACGTCGTTAAACCCGTCAAGCCGAATTCCACATTCCATCCCTTCCCGAACTTCCTTCGCATCATCCTTGACTCGTTTCAGCGATGCTATCGAATAATCGTTGAGGACTTTCTGATCGCGGATAACGTGGACCCGATTCGATCGTTCGATGGTGCCATTCAACACACGACAACCGGCAATCGTACCAAACTTGCTGACGCTGAAAGTCTGAAGTACCAAGGCACGGCCAGTCGCCACCTGCACCTTCTCCGGCAACAGCAACCCTTCCAACGTCCGCTTTATCTGATCAATGATTTCGTAGATAATTTCGTATCGACGAATTTCGACACCCTCGCGCTCAGCGAGCTGACGCGCACGATCTTCCGCGATCACATGGAAAGCAATTACGATCGCATCCGACGCGCTGGCAAGGTAGATGTCGCTATCGTTCACGCCGCCAACAGCCTCGTGCAAGATCTTAACACGAACTTCGGGGTGTTCAAATTTCTGGATTTCACCTCGCAGAGCCTCAATCGATCCTTGCGTGTCGGCCTTGATAATCACGTTGAGGTCTTGCACCAGTCCTTCTCTCGCGGCGTCCAGAACGTCATCCAGCGTCCTGGGTCGATTGCGATTTGAAAGCATTGCTTCACGGCCAACCTGCCGGTTTTCTTCTGCCACAGAACGAGCACGATCGAGGTCATCCAGAACGAAGAATCGGTCGCCAGCGCCTGGCACGAGGTCTAGTCCAGTGAGCTTCACAGGTGTTGACGGACCGACTTCTTCAACCATCTCGCCACGGTCGTTGTAGAGCCCGCGAATGCGACCGAATGCTTCACCACACACAATGGCATCACCGATTCGCAGAGTGCCTCGCTGCACGATCAGCCAGGCGATCGGGCCGACCCCTTCATCGCGAAATGCTTCAAGACAAACGCCAATACTGTTTCGATCGGGATTCGCTTTCAACTCACCAATTTCAGCTGTGAGAAGAATCGTCTCCAACAGGTCGTCCACTCCCTGACCTGTCATCGCTGAGGTTCGAACAACTTCGATGTCGCCGCCCCATTCCTGCGGCTGAATACCGTTGGTCGACAGGTCAGTCAGCACTCTCTGCTCGTTGATGTCCGGAAGGTCGCACTTGTTAAGCGCAACGATTACCGGAACTCCAGAAGCTTTCGCATGGCTGATGCATTCAACGGTCTGAGGCATGACGCTGTCATTTGCAGCGACTACAAGAACGATGATGTCCGTAACGTTGGCACCACGTGCTCGCATTTCACCAAACGCAGCGTGCCCCGGAGTATCGACGAACGTAATCTTCTTACCTTCGTGATTAATCTGGTAGGCTCGAATGTGCTGTGTGATGCCGCCAGCTTCTCCACCAGCAACATCAGTAGCGCGAATCTTGTCGAGCAATGACGTCTTACCGTGATCCACGTGTCCGAGGATAGTAACAACAGGTGGACGCTCTGCGAGCGACTCTTCTGAGTCTTCAACGTCGTAAACTTCGTTCAGGTACTCGGCACTGGTTTGACTGCGTTTAACTTCCAGATCGACTCCAAGTTCAGCCGCAATTTCCCAGGCAATCTCTTCATCCAGCCCCTGATTAATCGTGACCATGTGGCCTCGCTTAAACATGGCAGTCAAGATCTGCTTGGCTGGCCGCCCAATTGCTTCGGACAGGCTGCGGACGGTGATCGCATCACCCATCGTTGCGGACGTCTTCAGATCGGCAGGGTTTGGTCCACCTCGCCGCTTTCGTGGTTTTCTTGCGTTTCGACGAACGTCACCGTCGTCGTCCATCTGAGGTCGATGTCGTCCCTGGCGACGGGCGCGTCTGGTCGCATCAAGCGTCCCGACTTTCGCCTTGTCTTCTGAATTTTCGTCTGTGAATTCGACACTCTTCTTACGTGCACCTCGAGGGGTCTTAGTTTCGGCCGCCGACTTCAGTCGAACACCAAGGGGACTTTGCCCGTCGAGCTGATCCGGTGTAAGTCGGATTTCTGGTTTCTGAGCTTTCGGCTCAGCGACGGCTGACTTCTTTTCCTGAACCTTAAATGCAGGCAAGGGCGCAAGCCCCGGTCGAGAACGGTCGCTCTCCTTCTCCGCTGCCGTTTCAGCTTCCTGGGCATCAGAAAGCTCGGAATGCGTGGGGGTTCCACGTGGACGCATTTCACGAACCGGAGTTCGCCCCCCACCATGCTGAGGCATGTAGTCTTCGCGCCGCATCGAAGTCAGATCGCTTCCCGAATCAACCGAAGTGCTATCCGTCACCGTTTCAGAATCAGAAACGGTGTCCGACTCAGCACGGCGTGCGACGACTTCAGTTCGACCTTTAACGGCGTTGTCAGTGTCCGAAACTGCCTGTGCAGACACTTGCTGATTAGTCGCCACCGGAGTCGCATCCTCGTCGGAAGCCAATTGCGGCTTTCCGGGACTCGTCAAGCGATCGGAAGCCCGGTCACGGGGAGCCATCGTTCTGATGTCCCGCATCCGGGCACCGAGATCACGCTGCGCAAATTCCCTCGCGGGAATTTCCACAGCTTCTGCAGTGACATCACTGTCGCTGGTTACCGCACCGCCCATTTGGCTCAGGACGAGCTCTTTCTCTTCGGGGGAGATCGACGCCAACGCCGACCCTTTCACCGTTAGACCTGCGGCACGACAGTGCTCAATCAGCACTTTGCTGTCCATGCCCAGCTCTTTGGCGAGCGAGAAGATTCGAATTTTAGTGGCCGTGTCTGCCATAATCTCCAATCACTATGTGCACTGTCCGGAGTCAGTAGAGCGCACCTCTGTTTTACAACTCTTCTACTCTTCTATATTACGACATTACGACTCCGATTCCGCGCGAGCTGATTCGGCAAGCTCTTCACTGGAAGCCTCAGCAGCCTCACTCGATTCGACAGCTTGCGGGTCTCCCAGCTCCTCGGTCGCTGCTGGATCTTCAGCAGAACTCTCTACTGCTACCCCATCGACATCAGCCGACGCTGAGTTATCGTCTGTTTCGCACTCAGCTTCCGCCGGAGCATCAACTGAAACGTCTTCTTCAGCAACGACCGACTCTTCTTCAGCAACGACCGACTCTTCTTCAGAATCGACCGATTCTTCTTCAGAAATGGCTGGCGTCGCGGCTGCCATGGCAGCCGCAGCCTGCTCCCGCTCAATCGCTCGAAGTTGCGATTCCTGAGATTTGCGTTTCTCTTCCTCTTGCTCCAACCGCTCGGCTTCTATATCCGCGTAATCGACAATGATATCACACTGCTCGGCTGTCAATCCGCCCAGCTCGGCCAGTTCATCAGGTTCTATCACTGACAGATCGTAAAAGCTGAAAAACCCCTGAGACACCAGATTCTCGGCCAGGTCTGCGGCCACGCCGGGAATCGCGGAAAACGCCATTACAGACTTTTCGAGCTGCTCGTCCAGCTCATTCTGAGTCATTACTTCAATATCCCAGCCGACCAGCTTTGAGGCCAGACGCACATTTTGTCCGCGCTTGCCAATCGCCAAAGACAACTGATCATCCCGAACAAGAACAATGACGCGACCGAGCATTGGGCAAAGAATCACGTCTTCAACCTCTGCCGGTTGCATTGAATTCGGCACAAGAACCTGCAGTGAGTCGTTCCACCGAACGATATCTACACGTTCACCGGCAAGCTCATCGACGATCGTCCGAATTCTCGCACCGCGAACACCAACACAAGCGCCGACCGGATCGATCTTGTTATCAATGCACGATACTGCGACTTTCGAGCGATACCCCGCTTCGCGAGCGAGAGACCGAACTTCGATAATCCGTTCAGATACTTCTGGAATCTCGGACTCGAACAATCGCAGAACAAGTTCTGGATGCTTCCGGGAAAGTATCACTTTGACGCGACTCCCGACCTTTCGAACCTCCAGAACTACAGCACGCACGCGGTCATTTGTCCTGTAACTCTCACCGGGTATCTGCTCGCTGCGAGGTAAAACCGCCTCAATCTTGCCAAGGCCAACGATTGCGGCTCCGCCTTCAAAACGAATAATGGAGCCTCCTACCAGTTCTCCCTTTTGCTCCTCAAATTCGTCGAATACTGAATCGCGTTCCGCTTCGCGAAGCTTCTGAATCATCACCTGTTTGGCCGTTTGAGCTGACACTCGACCGAGAATGTCGCCCAATTCGTCAGGATCGAGATCCTGCCCGTTGCATTTTATGGTTGGTTCACCGTGTTCACGGTCAACCCGGACTTCCAACTCGTAGTCTTCCCCAAAATGCTTACGGGCGGCAGACAGGATCGCCTGTTCGATCCCTTCGAAGACAATCTCCTTGTCGATGTTTTTGTCGCGATGGAGCGCGTCAACGACTCTGAGAACTTCGTTACCGTTCATTTCCGTCCTTTCGAAACGACGTCCGACCGCCGGACTATCAAATCACGGCGAAACTCGCCGTTCCTGGACTCCGAGAAAAGACTGCAAGACATATAAGTAATACATATCGACAACAAAAAAAGTGGGACAATGTCCCACTTTGCGCACCAGCACCCACTGAGATTGGCACCGGTCGACGACGAAACAAATCATCGTCAATTCAATCCTCGTTAGAGGAATGATCTCCGCCATCAATCGCTCACATGGAGGCAACCTTTCAAGGAGTCAGACGGAACTACCCAAACAGACCCAATGAAAACGCGATCTATCACAATTCCCGACCTCAACAGCCAGCAACCATGACATGGCATCGCTTGAACGTGGACAACTTATGCGGAAGACCAGCAACGTGAGGGTTTTCCAACTCTTCGGTTCAGTGGCCGAGAAATTTAGTTTCCGGGATCTTCCACGTCAAGCACCTCGACGTAACGGAAACCATAACCAGACAACATTTCTGACGACAACCAGTGGATCATTCCACGCAGAAACCACTTGGTTCCAGTGTCCAATCAAGGTCTTTACTTCAACCTCGTGGGCGATAGTCGGTTACGTGTTTTGTAGTGTATAAAAGCGAGCTTCTTCGTTTCGGATCAATCGACGCGTTTTGTTCCTTGCGCATTTCTCGGGTGTGTCGCATTGGCAGGCAGTTTGCAACAGCATCGCAATGGTGTCGCGAATCTGCGGGACGGTGACCGCAGGAGTCGTTTCTTTTCCTCGACGCGCTTCCAGCGTTAAGTACCAGGTCGCCATGAGTGACAGAATCTGATAGCGAACTCCTTCAACGGAGTACTGCTTGGCGCATTCGACAGGTAGTGGTCGCACTTTGTGACGCCGTTCTTGTCGAGGCATTGGACGATGCCCAGCACCTCTTCGTACTGCATCAAGCGTCGTTTGATATTTGTTTGAACGCGACAGGCAGCGACTTCAATTTCCAGCGGGCCCTGCTCTGCCAGCATTTCCAGCGCATGACGGGTTTGAATTACGGATTCCTTTCGGCACGCCGACCGCTGTCATGCGCTTGCGATCGATCGTCCACTCACAGGGAAGGTACAGCCGTGTGTTGATCAGCTGGCGATCCACTCGAGAAATGCAGCCCATGTACAGCGGCCAACTGACAGTTATCAACTGTCAGTTGGCGACCGCTCCACGGCGCGCGCGACACCGACGGATTGCTTTCACTGTTTGCCGAACGCCGACGGATCAAACACGATCACCGCGTCCGCTTCGCCAGGTTCCCGGCCGACCTGTCCGGCGAGCTCTGCAATCAGAGGTTGACGGTTCCATTCCGCGCTGCCCATAAAGTGCTGCAGGTTGCGAGGGTCCTGATCGAGTCGATAGGCAATCGATTCGATGTTTTTTTCGCTTGAGGTTCGAAACAAGCCCCGAGACATATTCCGAAGTATGCTCGCGCTTCGCGGGACGCGCCAGCAAATCGGCGAACGACTGAAAGAACTGCTTCATGCGTTCCTGAACGCCTTGCAAAGGTCTCCGGAGTGACTTGACGATATCAACGTGGCATTGCAATCGAACCGATAACGCATCAGCTGGTGTGGATACTTAGTAAGGATTGTGCCACGATCGATGAACGTTGTCGTGTAGTCGTGGAGAGCCTTTTTCCACGGAACGGACCATCCTCGGAAACACCGAATGACAAACGCATTGCTTTGCCGTCGCGGATTTATGCAGTTCGGGGCGTTAGCTCTGGGCGGGCTGACGTTGCCGGAGATCCTGGCGGCGAAGGAAGCGTCGGGGACGAGCGGCAACGACACGTCGGTAATTATGCTTTATCAGCATGGAGGTGCTTCGCAACTCGAAACCTACGATTTGAAACCGGATGCGCCGACGTCATTCCGCAGCGTGTTCAACCCGATTCCGACCAACGTGCCGGGGCTGGATATCTGCGAGTTGTTTCCGCTTCAGGCACAGATGGCCGACCGATTCTCCATCGTGCGGTCACTGCATCACGACGTCGGCATTCACAGCGACGGCGGGATAGTCGCTCTGACCGGCAAGCGGCCGACGGTTCTCGACCCGACATCCGGTTCGAAGAGCGAGCATCCTGATTTCGGTTCAGTGACGTGTGCGGTTAACGGGTTCTCTGAAAAAGTGATGCCGCCGTATGTGGCGATTCCCCGGGCACCGTACATGACTCGGCCAACGTATCTCGGCCTGCACCGATCCGCGTTCGAAACAGGCGACCCGAATTCGAAGAGTTACCAGCCGCCGCAGGTGAAACTGGCGGCCGGACGCGACGGAAACTTCCTCACTCAACGACAGTCGCTGTTGCAGAAGTTCGATCGGTTGCGCAGCAATCTCGACACCAGCGGTCAGCTCGAAGGAACCGACCGATTTCGAGATATGGCTTTCGAACTGATGACCAGTCCGCATGTCGCCAAAGCCTTCGCCATTGATCAGGAGCCCGACGCGCTGCGAGACCGATACGGTCGCAACGAGTGGGGACAGGCATGTCTGCTCGCCCGACGGCTGGCGGAATCCGGGACGTCGGTCGTCAACATCTACTTCAACACGCCGAAGTCCGGGCCGGAATTCACCAACTGGGACGACCACATCGGCAACGCCGGGCGACCGGGTCACTTCGCGAAATACATGCGGGTTCGACTGCCGTACATGGATCAGGCACTGTCGACGCTGATCGACGACATCTTCACTCGCAGCCTGGACCGAAAAATCCTCGTTGTCGTCGTCGGCGAGTTCGGACGCACGCCGCGTCTCAGTGTTAACAGCACGGGCGCGGGACGCGATCACTGGCCGCAGGCCTACTCCGCGTTGCTTTCAGGAGGTGGACTTCGCATGGGACAGGTCGTCGGCGCGACCAACAGCAAAGCCGAGTATCCGGCAGAGCAGCCACACACACCTCAGGATCTGCTGGCAACGATTTACCGGCACCTGGGTATTGATCCTTCCACAACGCTGAATGACTATTCCGGTCGACCAGTCCACATTCTTGAATCCGGCCGCGCGATCGCCGATCTGGTCTGATCGCGAGAGGTCGCTCGTTTTCGATTCAATCCGGCACGTCTTTAGAGGACGAAACTCATGCTGCATCGACGTGACGCGATGATCCGGTTGGGGCAGGTCGGGCTCGGAGCGATGACGCTTCCGGGGTTGCTGAACGTCGAACAGGCTCAGGCGGCGAAGCGTCGGCAGCCGGTTCTTCACAGAACGTCCGGGCGAGCGAAGTCCTGCGTCCTGATCTATTTGTGGGGAGGACCTCCGCAGATGGATATGTGGGATCCAAATCCAGACGCCGCCGAAGGAATTCGCAGTCACTTTGCTCCGATTCAAACCGTGACGCCGGGGATCTCGATCTCCGAAGAGATGCCTCTTTTCGCGAAGTACACCGACAAAACGGCCATCGTCCGTTCCGTGTCTCACGGCAGCAATGCGCACGAACCGTCGGTTTACCGCACGCTGACCGGAGGCCTCAACGAATCTCTCCGCGTGCCTCGCAATCACCGCAACAGGAACGATTCTCCGAATATTGGATCGGTTGTTTCCGCTTTCTCGGACACGGGTGGGCTGCCGTCTTCGGTCACGATTCCCCGCCCGATCGGTCATGAAGGAGTCACATACTCCGGCACGTACGCAGGGTTTCTCGGTGCGCGTCATGACCCGATGGAAATCGCTCCGGCCGGTGAATCGAAATCCGGTGCCACGCACTCAATGGCGCTGCCGGAAGAGTTGAGTCACGCTCGGCTGCTCGCTCGTCGTGGACTGCTGAACGTCGTCGAGGAACACGATGCTCGCCTGAATGCCGATCCAGCTGGCCTGGGTTACGACGAATTCCGCGAGCAGGCTTTCAGCATGCTGTCGTCGCCAGCTGCCAAACAAGCGTTTGACCTCGGCCAGGAAACGGACGCGACTCGCGATCGTTACGGTCGCACCGAATGGGGCCAGAGCATTCTGATGGCGCGGCGACTGATCGAAGCAGGCGTGCGGCTGGTCACGATTTCCTGGATGTACATTCAGAAGTCCGGCAACGTCGCCAACGTCTGGGATAACCACGGCCCCTTCGAAGGCCTGACCGGATACGGCATGCTCAAAGCAAAGTACGGACTGCCAACGCTCGATCGCGGCTTCGCGGCGCTGATGGATGACCTGTCGTCCAGCGGCCTGCTCGACGAAACAATGGTCGCGATGTTTGGCGAGTTTGGTCGTACACCGAAGATCAACAAGAACCAGGGCCGCGATCACTGGGGAGCGTGCCAGTCGGCCGTGCTGGCTGGAGGCGGCATTTCCGGCGGACAGGTTCACGGAACCACCGACCGCGATTCGGCCTATCCGACCTCGAAGCCGGTGTCTCCGGAAGACCTGCTGGCGACAATTTATCACGGTATGGGCATTGCCCCGGAATCTGAAATTTACGATCAGTTCGGGCGACCTCACCGCATCGTCAATGGAAATCCGGAAACCTCGCTGTTCGGTTCGTAACCGACGGAATTCCCCGTTGTCATCTGGATCACTCAGGCCATGTTCTCGCTTCTTCCCGCCAACCAACGGCAACGATCGCTCACGCGACGCGACGCGTTGAAGGCGGGTACGCTCGGCTCACTCGGTGCGACCTTGCCGCTTGTTCAACGGGCGCTGGCGAGCAATCAGCAAACGCACCCAGCGACGGCGAAACGCTGTATCTACATCTTTTTGTGTGGAGGACCATCGCAGCTCGACATGTGGGATTTGAAGCCGGACGCCCCGGATTCGATTCGCGGTCCGTTCCAGCCGATCGATACCACTGTGCCGGGTCTGCAGATTGGCGACCTGCTGCCGATGACCGCTCAACAGGCGGACAAGTTCTCCATCATCCGCTCGATGATGCACACGTCGACGTCGCACGACGTCGGAATCAAGTACACGTTGCTGGCAGATTCGACGACGCCTGGCCCAGCATATCCACCAAAGCGAACAGACCATCCGGGCATGGGGGCGATCATTCGCAGTCTGGTCGGCGACACCGGGCGGCTGCCGGCATGGGTCACTGTCCCACGGCCATTTACGACCGGCACACGTTTTTACCGGGGACAGACCGGAGGATTCCTGGGAGCCGCACACGATTCGTTTCTGCTGAACGAGGCGAAGCAGGACTCGCTGGGCGATAAGACGTTCCGCATCGACGCGCTCGACACACCCGAAGCGGTTGACACTCGCCGCTTCACTGACCGCCGCGACCTGCTCAAGTCGATCGACGGGCAGGCGGAGTCGATCATTGCTTCCGCCGAGTCGGATCAGATTCGGCGGCAGTACGAGAAAGCGTTCAACCTGGTCGCTTCTCAGGACGTTCGCGGCGCGTTCGACCTTGATCGCGAGCCGGACAAACTCCGGGGTCGATACGGCCGCAACGAATACGGCCAGAGCTTTCTACTCGCGCGACGGCTGGTCGAATCGGGCGTGCAATACGTCAACGTGTTCTGGACGTACTACGGCAAGGACGGTTGTCAGTTCAATCTGTGGGACAATCACGGCAGCGACAAAGAAGTCTGCGGCGGTCACAACCGCGGCGTCGACATGATTCGCGGCGCGTACTGCTGTCCGTCGTTCGATCGCGCGTATTCAGCTCTGTTGGCTGATCTGTCTGACCGAGGCATTCTGGATGACACGCTGGTCGTTGTTACCGGCGAATTCGGACGCACGCCAAAGATCAACGCGAACGCCGGACGCGATCACTGGTGCTCGTGCTACTCGTCAGTCCTGGCCGGCGGCGGAATCAAAGGTGGATCCGTCTATGGAGCCAGCGACGCTCAGGCGGCCTACGTGAAAGAATCGCCCGTTCGTCCGGAAGATCTGGGAGCGACGATTCTGCATGCGTTCGGATTCCGGCCCGAAGCGGAAATCATGGAACCGACGGGCCGGCCGGTACGAAGCTCGCCCGGTGCACCGGTGACTGAGCTCTTCGCATAGACGCTCGCCGGGCCAGATAACGAGTGCCGGGCCAGTTCAGATTAGCTCGTGAATCGGCTCGATGCCGTTGTCGACGAGGTACCTGGGTGTGCCGCCCTGGTCGAAGATGCGAACGGCTTCGGTGTCCAGGCCCGCATTCTTGTAGAGCGTAGCGAAGACTTCCTGGAACTTGACTGGTCGTTCGACGGCGTGTCGCCCATGCGATTCGTGCGACCAATCACATGCCCGGTCCGCATTCCGCCTCCCGCCCTGATGAGGACTGTTGAAAAAGTCCGACACTCTGGACTTGGATCCAGCAGTCGCTCAAAGACCTCTTCAGACAGGTTTGTCGCACGGCGATGACGGTGGGCATGGTACCCGCCTGGGGAGGTTGCCTTCGATGCCACGCGTGCCAAAGCGGCCAACAGTCGATATGTAACGCTCACGTCGACTTCCATCGAGAAGTGTC
>JAQBWV010000446.1 GCA_027624335.1 Planctomycetota bacterium | reverse complement strand
CGCCTCGAAGCCGTGTCAGGGTTTTCTGATGCTCGGCTCGGATCGCCAGATTTGTCAGCTCGTCCGGGTCCGCGGAAATGTCATAAAGCTCTTCGATTTCGCCTTCGACGAGCGTCCGGATGTACTTGTACTGGCCGCTGCGAATCATCACGTACCAGGGAATTCCATTCAGCTCGGAAATCTCTTTATCCGTTGGAATCGTGTTCGTGTCGCCACCGTACGATCGCCCCGTGAACGTCGTCATCGAGGGGTGCTTCCACTCGCCCTTCGGATCCTTCAGCAGCGGGGTCAGGTCGTGACCGTGCATCTTCCAGGGCATTTTCATATCGGCGAACGAGAAGAACGTTGGGATCAGATCCACTCCCGAGACCGGATGCTCACACACGACGCCTTCCGGCAGTTTGCTCGGCATTGAGACGATCATCGGCGACCGAATGTTGGCATCGTACGGCGCGAGCTTCGTTTTGAAGCCGTGCTGCCCCCAGGCGAATCCCTGGTCAGACGTGAAGACGATCAGCGTGTTGTCATACTCGCCCGCTTCTTCGAGTGCCGACACCAGCCGACCGACGGAATCGTCAAGCGCAAGTACGCCCTGGTGATACTGTCTCACCCATCCATTCAGGGTGTTGCCGTGAATGCTTGTCGCATCGGCCACGGTCTGACCACCAAAGCGACCGCCCTTCATCTGTGGCTGTCCGTCGGAACCCAATTCCCAGAAATTGATCTTCTGCATGTAAGCTGGTTTGCCGGGCCGAGGCGGGAAGATGTCCTTCGGAGTCGGAACCTTCGCATCGGGATACGCGTCCCGGTATCGATGCGGCGGAGTGAAAGGCCCATGCACCGCTCCGTAGCAGACCCACAGATACCACGGTTTGTCGGGATCGCGGTTATCTCCTCGGATGAAGTCTTCCGCCCAATTGGTGTAATTGTCAGTCGAGTACCCTTTGACGAGTTCCGGCTTCCCGCCGTTGGTCTCGATCAACTGGTCATAGAAGTAGTGACCCGAGTTCTCCGGGTAGCGAGGTCGGTTCCAGACCTTCTGAAAGTCCCAGTCTCGATTGGCTCCGGTGTCGGTCCCTGTGTGCCATTTCCCGAGCTGACAGGTTGTGTAGCCGTTGTCGCGAAACGTTTTCGGCCAGAAGCGGCACTTTTCCGGATCGTACGCGCTGCCGGGATATTCACCTTCCATCCGCATCGACTCAACGCCGAACTGATGATGCCCGGTCAACAGCGTCGCACGACTGGGCATGCACCAGGTTCCAATGAAAGCGTGAGCAAACCGAACTCCCCGAGCGGCCAGCCGATCAATGTTCGGCGTTTTGACCCAGTCCCACGCTTCGGGATAACAACTCACCGAGCGGTGCGAGTGATCGTCGGTGTAAATCACCAGAATGTTGGGACGGTCGTCCGCGGCCAGCGACGACCGCAGGCACGCAGCCAGCATCACGAACGCCAGCAGAAACTTCGAAGCAGGGTTCATCCGGATCACGTTACGACTCCTCAGTCCAACAGCCCAATCAACGACGCATTGAAGCCACATCCGATCTTGTGACGAAAAACGCAGCAGCACTATAACGCCTGAACCTGGCCCTGCCAGGAAGGTAGTATTCTCTGACGATCATTAATCGCAGAGGACGCGGAGCGAAAAACTTCCTGGTTACTTACGACGAAACTGTTGCGCTCAGCCATGCCCGAATCTAACGCGACGCCGCATCGTCGGCTGTCTCCGCTTTCGCTGAAGGTGAATTTTGCGTGGACGTTCTTCGGCAATGCGCTCGTTGCCGCCTGCCAGTTGCTGCTGCTGACGCTGTTGCTGCGTGAATCAGGTGACGCGACGACCGGGCAGTACATCATTGCGCTGTCGATCTCGGCTCCGGTATTCATGTTCGCCGGACTCGACCTGCGAACGCTCCAGGCAACCGACAGCAGCACCGAATTTCGCTTCATCGAGTATCTCAGTCTCCGACTGATCTCCGGATGTCTTGCACTGGCGCTTGTTCCGACGATCGCCCTCGCGGTGGGCTATCGCGGTGACACGCTGGCCGTCATCGTCGGCGTCGCTACGGGACGGTTTTTCCTGCTGATTGGCGACTCGTTCAACGCGCTGATGCAGAAGTCCGAGCGAATGGATCGCGTCGCTCATTCAATTGTCCTGAAGGGACTGCTGTCGACGATCGTCTTCGCCGTGACCATTCTGGCGACGGGCAGCCTGGTCGCCGCAGCGTTTGCCGAAGCCGCCGCTCGACTTGCTGTGCTGGCATTTTATGACCTGCCGCTTGGCTGTCGTCTCGCGCGCGAACAGAGCACTGAGGACATCTCGCTGGCCAGTCTGCGAACCGTCGATCTGCCACGTCTGGCGAGTCTGGCATTCCGCAGCCTGCCTTTGGCTTTCAAAGTGATGCTGGTTTCACTCGACACACACGTCACTCGTTATTTTGTCGCTGGTATGGCGAATCTGAGCGCTGTCGGAGTCTTCGGTCCGATCGCCTCCGGAGCCGGTGCGGCATCGATGGTTGGTAAAGCTCTCAACCAGTCCGTGTCAGCAAAACTCGGTCGACTGGCCCGATCGAACGAGCCTCGACACTTCGTTCGCTTCATCAGAAAGCTCCAGCTTCTCTACCTGGTACTTGGTATCGGGGGCGTCGGATTCACCATGCTGGCGGGGGGCCCGTTACTGGCACTGATTCGCCCCGACCTGCTTGCCTGGCACGCAGTCCTGACACTGGTTGTCGTGTCCGTGGCTCTCGACCTGCAGAACGGAATCGTCGACATGTCGCTCGTCGCCGCACGCCGGATCGCACCATTGGCTCCGGCCTGCGGAATCTCCGTCGCAACGTCCGCCCTGTGCTGCTGGCTCCTGATTCCGACTTACGGTCTGACCGGAGCTGCGCTGGCCATGATTCTTGGCCGCATCATGCGTATGGCAGCGTTGAATGCAGTGCTGGCTCTGGAACTGAAAACTGAATACGCACCTGTAGAACTCAGCGACGTCAGCACGGCTCACGACATCGCACATCCAATCGCCAACGACTCCGCATCGCGTCGAGCAGCCTGAGGCACTTCGCACTTCCGGGTCGAGGCAGCGTGTCCAACTCTCAACTTCGCCAGGCCGGGCGTGACCTACCGGAGC
>JAQBWV010000445.1 GCA_027624335.1 Planctomycetota bacterium | reverse complement strand
ACAAACACTACTTCGTCGGTGAAGACGAACTGGAGAAGCTGCTGTCCAAGGGAGCGGGCTGGCTGGCATCTCACCCGGAAAAGGAACAGATCACCCGGCGATATCTCAAACACCGGCACAGTCTGTTTCGTGAGGCTCTGGCACGACTTGTCGAACCGGAATTGGCTGACACCGGTGACGACGAAATCGAGGCGAAAGAAGAGACACTGGAACGACCACTCAGTCTGAATGAGCAGCGTCACGGTGCTGTGCTGGCGGCTCTGCGCGCCAGCGGTGCTCGGCAAGTCCTTGATCTTGGCTGTGGAGAGGGCAAGCTGCTGCGGGAATTGTTGAGTGATAAACAATTCGAGCGAATCGTCGGGATGGATGTCTCGATCCGCTCATTGGAAATCGCTCATAAGCGATTGAAAGTGGAGCGTCTCCCGGAACGTCAGGCAGAGCGGTTGAACCTTATCCACGGTTCACTCATCTATCGAGACAAGCGATTCGCCGGTTTCGATGCTGCCGCTGTCGTCGAAGTCATCGAACACCTTGATCCGCCGAGACTGGCGGCGATGGAGCGAGTCGTCTTTGAGTTCGCTCGACCAGCGACAGTCGTGGTGACGACGCCGAATCAGGAATACAACGTAATGTGGGAGACGTTGCCTGCCGGCCAGTTCCGTCACTCCGATCATCGTTTCGAATGGACACGAGACGAGTTTCAGAACTGGGCCAATCAAGTCGCCCAAACGCATGGCTATAGCGTCCGCTTCCTTCCCGTCGGGCCGGAAGATGAAAACGTCGGCGCACCGACACAGATGGGAGTCTTCACCGTTGCCTGAGCGAGTCCACAACAGCCCGAACCTGATCTACTCAGTCGGCACACAGATCGTGTCGCAAAAGCCTGTGCAGGGCTCCAATGGTCGCATTGCGCATCGGTCCGGTGCAGTTGGTGTCATCACCGCGTCGCCGCTGGATCGCCAACATACGTACCGAGTCCGTTTCTCTGACGGTTTCGAGACGGGTTTGCATCACGATCAGGTCGTTCTGCTTGCGGAATACAAGGAAGGTGACATCAACGACGCAGATCAGGTGCTGGCCAAGCATGGTTTGTTTGATCGAGTCATCTTCCGCTGTGTCATCGGTTCACGGGCCTATGGGCTCGATGACGAGAACTCCGACATCGACCGACGAGGCATCTATCTGCCTCCAGCCAATCTGCACTGGTCGCTGTATGGCGTACCGGAACAACTTGAGAATGACGCCACACAGGAGGTGTATTGGGAACTTCAGAAATTTGTGGTTCTTGCCCTGAAGGCCAACCCGAACGTGCTGGAGTGTCTCAACTCGCCGATTGTCGAAACGGCCACGCCACTCGCACAGGAACTGCTCGACATGAAGGAGACGTTTCTGTCGAAGCTCGTGTTTCAGACATACAGCGGCTACGTCGCATCACAGTTCAAGAAAATGCAGACCGACATCCGCAATCACGGTCAGGTGAAGTGGAAACACGTCATGCACCTGATTCGGCTGTTGCTGTCGGGCATCAACGTCCTGCGCAACGGATTTGTCTCTGTGCAGGTCGGCGATCATCGAGACAGCCTGCTGGCCATCAGGTCCGGCGAGACGGCATGGGATGAAGTGGAGGCGTGGCGGTTGGAACTCCACTCCCAATTCAACTCAGCGTTTGAAGAAACCACGTTGCCGGAACGCCCAGACTACGAACAAGTCAACGACTTCCTCATCAGAGCCCGCCGATTGGCGTTGGAAAAGACGCTGCCATGATCGATAACGACAAGCTGATGAAGCACGTTGAGCAGCATCCTTACTCGCTGATGTTCGCCACGATCAGCGGTGCCCATCTCTATGGTTTTCCGTCACCAGATTCGGACTTTGACCTGCGTGGCGTCCATCTACTGCCACTGGATCAGGTTGTCGGTCTCGATGCAGGTCAGGAGACGGTCGAGAAGGAAGGCATTTACGACGGGATGGAAATCGATCTGGTCACACACGATGCGAAGAAGTTCTTCGGCCTCATGCTGAAAAAGAATGGCTATGTGTTGGAGCAGGTGTTCTCGCCATTGATCGTCCATACGACGCCCGAGCACGACGAACTCAAAGCCATCGCCGCCAACTGCATCACCCGGCATCACGCACATCATTACCTCGGATTCGCCGCCACTCAGTGGAAGTTGTTTCAGAAGGAAGACCCGCCACGAGTCAAGCCGTTGCTCTATGTCTACCGAGTCCTGCTGACCGGGGTTCATCTAATGCAAACCGGTGTCGTTGAGGCGAACCTGCACACGCTCAACGAATCGGCTCGGCTCTCGTACATCGACGAACTCATCGAACAAAAACTGGCTGGTCCCGAGAAGGGCGATCTGCCGGAGGCCGACTTGGAGTTTCACGAGAAGGAATACGAGCGGCTTGTCGGCGAACTTGAGACTGCTTCTGAGATGTCGGAGTTGCCGGAAGCGCCCAGCGGCAAGGCGGCGTTGAATGACCTGCTGGTCCGTTTGCGGATGGATCATTGACCGACCCAAATGAACATATGCCGTGCGAAGTGTGTCAGCGGACAAACCAATCAACTTCAGACTAAGTTGAGGGAGCAATGGCGAAGAAAGGAAAAAAGAGCGCCGAGGCGTTCTCTGGATTTAAACGGGACAAGAAGACGCTCAAAGCTCCGATCACGGCTGTAATTGAAAACTCTCCCGTCCCGATGGATAAGTCAAGTTGGCAGGATGTGCAACTCCCGGAATACCTCTGGGTTGCACTGGTGTTTAATGGACTGAGCGAAGAAGAATCCTTTGACCGCCTGAGACGAATCGCGGCCGAATGGCCAAGCCACTCCAATCTCAAGAACCCGGCCGTCCAGCCGGGATCGCACTCAGCAGTCGCAGCGTTACCGAAGACCGCACGCAAGAAGCTGCTTCGAACGATCAAAGCTGAACTTGGCAAGGGCCTTCTTTCGCCACTCTGCAATCTGTCCAATTTGCCGGCTTCGGATGATTGGGTATCACTCTTTGGCGAGGATGAGTCACTAGATCAATGGTTCGCGCTGGGTGACTCGATTCAGCAAGCCAGTCAGTTTCAATCAAAGAACGCAACGCACATCTGCTGGTTCATCAGCTTAGCAGGCGTGGCATCCGGACAGATGACCGAGCCGGC
>JAQBWV010000444.1 GCA_027624335.1 Planctomycetota bacterium | reverse complement strand
TCCTGCGTGAGCTGTGCGGTGCTCTCCAGAAACGTCTCGCTCATCTCCTTGCGCTGCGGTTCAGGAAGCGGATTCCCATCACCTGACGCCTGTCCGAAACACATCGGAGCACCGAGCGAACCACCATAGAGCAACGCAGTACCGAGCAGAGTCATCAGCAGCGAACTATGAAAACTGGCGGCGAGTTGTTTCGGAATCATTACGAATTCTCCCTTTTTCCCGGGTAAACTGAGCCTGTCGCCCGAACCGCGAGTCAGCATTCGCCATGAACGTAACCACTGCGAATTCATAATACGAACGAGCGAACGCCTCGTCGCTCGTCGCCAGATCGCCCGAAAGCCACCATAGGCAGTGGTAGCGAAAGAAAAAAACACAAGATCGGGGATCCGCTTGAATCGGGGTTGCCACGCGATACGATCCCGGCCGCTCTCGCAGGTCGTCCTCATAAAAAGTCAGACGGCTGCGACCGGACGATAATTGGAAGATCGTCAGGTGAGCAAAAGTTGGTCGCGAATAGACTTTCGCGGCAGACACGAATCAAGGATCGGTTCGTACGGCACCGAATGGATTTCGTCTCGCCATCCGCTTTGGAGATGGTGTGAGCTGGTCTTTTCGTCGCTTTGCGATCCGGGCTGTTTCCGCAGTGCCTTGCTTCGTCGGAGTTACCCAGCACAGGTACGTTACCTGTGCGACCGAAATCATGGAAGATGTTCTGGGGGAACGTACCGGATGACTAAGAAGCCAATCATTGGAATCAACGGCGACTATCGAGAAGCAAGAACCGAGGCGGGCGCACTGAGCTGGTTCAACACAGGCTATTATGACTGCGTGACCGCTTCGAAGATTCAGACGGCTGGAAATAACAAAGCTCGCAACTGTCCCGGTGGACTCCCCATTCTGATTCCCCCGTTCGTCGAGGATGAAGACATCGAATCCGTCATCGATATGATCGACGGGCTGGTTCTTGGCGGCTGCCATCTGGATCTGGATCTCGAACTGGCCGGTCACGACCCGCACCCGGCTGCACGAACAATGCCCGCTCGTCGGGAATTGTTCGATCGCCGACTGTGTGAACTCGCGATCGAGCGAAAGTTGCCGATTCTGGCGATCGGCTCAGGCATGCAGTTGTTGAATCTGATCTGTGGTGGAACGATCCTTCGTCATATCCCGGAAGATTGTGAACAGGCTCTGCAGCATCGTGACCCGGTCGAGCCGAATCTGCGGCACCTGATCGAGATTGAAGAAGACTCAATGCTCTTTGAGATCTACGGACCAGGAGAAATTCGAGTCAACAGCCAGCATCACATGGCTGTTGGAATGCTCGCCCCGGAATTTCGAGTGAGTGCAAAGACTCCCGATGGAGTCACCGAAGCGTACGAGTCTGTCGATCCCGAATGGTTCTGCCAGGCGGTGCAATGGCATCCAGAAAACGACACTGCTTCCCGGCTCGACATGCAACTGTTTGAGTCGTTCGTGCAGGCAAGCAACGACCGTCGCCAGGGAATCCCGTACACCCTGCCGTTCCCTGGAGTGCAGAAGGTCGCGGCGTAGCGACACGGGTCTACAAACTGTGTTTCTGCATATTACTGACGCGACATCGATTGCAGAACTAACGAGTACAGAACATTACAGAGCCTCGCGATCCATATTGGATTGCGAGGCTCGTTCTGTAAGTATCCGTAGACATACCGCTAATCCGAGAACAAAAGAATCTTGATCAACTGACTGCCGAGGCAACGTACAGAATTGCCCGATTAACCCCAAGTATTGCCGTTCATTCATCGATTCGAACTGCCGTAGCCCGGTCGATTCGATCAGAGAAAGAAACCCGACACGAAAAAATGGCATTCGGCCTCCGATTCACGGGCAGGCCCGCAGCAACTGCGTCACCCGACAAGTCATGCAAATCGATCGAGATGCGACCAACGGTACATCCCCATCTTTCTCTCTGGACTTCCTGCTTTTACATTCGGAACGACCTACAGGATGTGGTCGCGGTAACCCGCAATCCGTACTCTGGGTGGGCACTTCGACGGCGTTCTGGTGGGAAGGTTGACGGTTGAGATGACCATCCGGACGACCAGGGTATAAGGAACGGGCAGCCCTTGCCGGATCCAAGCGGAGTGTCCCGCCGAGACCATCCCTCATCCGCAAACCCATGGTTGTCCCGTGAACACTTTTCACGACACGGTTACAGCAACGCTGGACACTCTGACTGCCGGATTGCGCCCGTTCGTCCGCAGCCAACTGCAATCCGTGTATGGCGAGAACTGGCTCGCCGAAGCTCGAAAGAGCTTCCAGAAGGATCGTTCGCATACGGACCTCGATGACGATATCGAACACTGGGACACTCATGCCTTGCTGACGATCATGTGGGACCAGTGGAATTCTGTCTTTCGTCGCAACCTGAACCTGTTCGAGCGAAGTCTCGTCGCTGAGCTGCGAGCATTCCGAAACCGCTGGGCTCATCAAGGCGAATTCAACTTCGACGACACCTACCGTTTGCTTGATAGCGTGCAAAGACTGCTCTCGAAAGTGCATGCACCCAACGTGAGTATGATCAGCGAGTTAAAGTTTGAACTCCTGCGCGAAGAATTTGGCGACGCGATCAATGCTACCGCTCGCAGGACAGAAGACAACCGCGAGCGCTGGGTCGTGGCATTCGTTTATATGATGTGCGGTCTAGTGTTTCTCTGGCTGTTGCCGACGACAATTGGACCGTTGCTTGGCAAGCTGGTCTGGGCTCCAACCGTCGCTATCGCGATGGGCTTCGGCTATCTGATTTACCAGCGAATCCGTTATCGACCCGTAATCCTTGGCCCTCACGAATGCCGCCGTTGTCGGCGCATTGTCTACGGAACAGGTTGTCCGTACTGCGCCAGTCCCCAGGTGTTTGACTCCGCTGAATTTCGTTCAGCCGATGTCGACGAGGAAGAAGCGGAAGCTGAACGGCCTCGAATGCCTCGATAGAGCTGCGTCTGTGTGGGCTTCACGTTCTACGTTAATTCCGAATGCTATTCGGCAAACGATGCGGGCGGCGCGTTTCGGTCGTCCGCGTCGAGAAACGACTGCAGGATGACCTGAGCTGCCAACTGGTCACGACGATTCCTGCGATTCTTCTTTGATGAGCCCGCCTGATCAAGATGCATGTCG
>JAQBWV010000443.1 GCA_027624335.1 Planctomycetota bacterium | reverse complement strand
CGAACAATACGCAATGAACCGCGAGATCAGTTGCTGCGCTCGCGGACAATGTTCAATTGACGCGTTGCGCCGGTACACTCCTCAATCTCGTTTTGAGCTGCAGGACAGAGATTCCTTCATCACGGCCAGCCTTCAGGGAGTTGATTATGCGCGTAACCGGTTCGCTTTCCCGTCGTCAGTTTGTGCAATTGGCTGCGGTTGCGGCTGCTTCGAGTCCTTTGCTGGCTCGTGCGGCCGAGAGTTCGGAGGGGTATCTCAACGGGCGGCTCTACAAGACGCTGAAAATCGGAATGGTTGGAGCGGGGAAGACGCTCGAAGAGAAGTTCGCCATCGCGAAGGAAGCCGGTTTCGACGGGATCGAGCTGAATGCTCCCGGAATCGACGTCGAGGAAGTGCGAGCGGCCATCAACGCCACGGGACTTCCTGTCGACGGCTCGGTCAACGCAGGGCACTGGCAGGTGCGTCACACGGATGCGGATGACGCTACTCGTGCAATGGCTCTCGAAAGCCTGAGGGAAGCTCTTAGACAGACGCACGCCGTTGGGGGAAATACCGTCCTGCTGGTCGTTGGCCACGGCAAGGACGGTCCGGAAGAAGAAATCTGGAAGCGTTCAGTCGAAAATATTTCGAAGGCCGTTCCGCTGGCTGCAGAACTCGGCGTTCACATTGCCGTCGAAAACGTTTGGAACCAGTTCTGCTATGACCACGACGGAGATCACAATCAGACTGCTGATAAGTTTGTGAAATACATTGACGAGTTCCATTCGCCGTGGGTTGGGATGCAGTTCGATATTGGGAACCACTGGAAGTACGGCAGTATGGGTGACTGGATTCGTCAGCTTGACAAGCGTGTCGTGAAACTCGACCTGAAAGGGTTCTCGCGCGCGATGAACAAGTTCACGAAGATCGGCGAAGGCGATCTGGACTGGGCCGACGTGCGAAAAGCACTCGCCGAAATCCAGTACACGGGTTGGGCGGCAGCGGAAGTCGGCGGTGGCGATCTGGCACGACTCAAAGAAGTCTCCGCCAACATGGACCGCGCTTTCGGACTCGAACCGAAAGCCTGACGCTGCAACCCAGCGCTCGATGAACCTGTTTCGATTGCTCAATTGAATCAACGGAGATTCTCATGCGCAGAAGTTGTTTACTGGTCAGCGCAATCGTTGCTGTCGCCGGCTCACTGGCGCAGGCTCAACAGGTAAGCTCGACCGGAAAGCCGATTTCGCTGACGCTCCAGTATCAGCTCGAGTCGAGTGCCGGCAGCGGGCGATTTCACCAGTACTCCCGACAGCAGAAGTGGAAGCCGGAAGAAACGGCGATCGTTGTCTGCGACGTCTGGGATCTTCACCACTGCCTGAACGCAGTGAGGCGTCTGGAACAGTTCGCCCCTCGGTTAAACGCCGTTCTGAACGAGGCTCGGCAGCGTGGAGTCACGATTATTCACTCACCGAGCGATTGTATGCCGGCTTACGCAGGGCACGCAGCCAGGCAACGCGCGATCAATGCACCGAAGGCCGCGTGGATTCCTCATGAAGTTGGTGCCTGGTGTTCGGTAATTCCTACTGAAGAACGAGCGGCCTACCCGATCGACCAGTCGGACGGTGGCGAGGACGACGATCCGGAAGAGCACGCCCGGTGGGCGGCTCAGTTGAAGGCACTCGGAAGAAATCCGGGCACGCCGTGGAAGACTCAGTCGGAACTCATCTCGATCGATGCCACTGCCGACTTCATCAGCGATCGGGGCGACGAGGTCTGGAACGTTCTGGAATCGCGAGGAATTAAAAATGTGATCCTGACCGGCGTACATCTCAACATGTGCGTGCTCGGTCGCCCGTTCGGTCTGCGGCAGATGTCACGGAACGGGAAGAACGTCGTCCTGATGCGCGACATGACCGACGTCATGTACAGCCCGAAACGTTGGCCTTACGTCAGCCATCTTACGGCGACCGACCTCGTCGTCGCTCACGTCGAGCGATTTGTCTGCCCGACGATCTCCAGTGATCAGATCGTCGGCGGAGTGCCGTTCCGCTTCAAAGAAGATCGCCGACCTCACCTGGTAATCGTCATGGCGGAAGACGAGTACGAAACGAATTCCACCTTGCCGCAGTTTGCACTGCAGCATCTCGGCAGGCGTTTCCGAGTCACCACACTTTTCGGAAGCGACCGCGAGCGAAACAGCATCCCTGGTTTCACCGCGATCAAGGATGCCGACGCGGTTCTGATCAGCGTTCGCCGTCGAGTTCTGCCAACTGCCGACATGCAATCGCTGAGGGACTTTGTTGCCGCCGGAAAACCGGTCATCGGCATTCGGACAGCCAGCCATGCGTTCTCGCTGCGAAACGATCTGCCGAAAGACGGCTTCGCTGACTGGCCTGAATTCGACGCACACATCTTCGGCGGAAACTATCACGGCCATCTCGGCAACCAACTGGAATCGTCGGTGCAGGCCTTAGCAGGATCGCTGCACCCGATTGTGAAAACTCTCACCGCAGAACCGTTCCCGCAGGGCTACTCGCTGTATCAGGTGTCGCCTCTGGCGAACGGCACAACGGTGCTCGCCACGGGTCGAGCGGAAGGGTATCCGGAAGAGCCCGTGGCCTGGACATTTCAACGAGCCGATGGCGGTCGCTCGTTCTACACGTCGCTGGGACACGTGAAGGATTTCGCGAATCCACATTTCCAGCAACTTCTGCTGAACGGAATCCACTGGGCTGTCGGCCTGAGACAGCCGCCGACAATTACTCGGGCAGTTTCCGGGAAGGATTACGAAAAGCATTGGGTGACCGTCAATGTGCCGTCACATGACGAGTCGTCGTCCCGCGTCACCATTGCCGAGGGCAGCGCTGCGTGGTATCGCTGCGTGATTCGCATCCCTGACGACTGGGCAGCGTCGAAGCTCAGACTGCAGATCGGGGGCGGCGGAAACATTGATGGTGTCTTCCTCAATGGCGAGGCGGCGAAAGTCGAGGCCGACACCGCGATACTGCCACCAAACGCGATCGCTTCAGGCGACGCGAACCTGTTGGCCTTGCGAGTCTCAGGAGCAATCGGACTGGCGACGGCTCCCGTTCTGGTTTCGGGCGAGCGAACACTTCGGCTCGCCGGCAACTGGCAACTGCGCGTGGGCAGTGACGATTCCCTGGCGAACATGCCGCTCCCGTCGAA
>JAQBWV010000442.1 GCA_027624335.1 Planctomycetota bacterium | reverse complement strand
TGGGCGACACGCGTCGGCTCGATCGTCAGCGTCAGCTCTCGAAGCTTTTCCCCGGACAGCCCGGCTTTCTCCAGACGTTCCCGTACTTTCGCCGCATCCTTCTTCCCATTCTGGATCAAGTCATAAAGCTCGCCACCGGCCAGCATCAGAAAGACGTTGTCATACCCGTCGTCCAGCGCACCGCTCGTTGCCGATACGAAGCCTCCCAGGCTGGTGCCCTGCAATGAAATCCGTGACTTGTCGACCATCGGCAGAACAGCCACGGCATCGCGGGCACGCCGCACATCGGCGACAGCCTGCCTCATCATGGAAACGACATCGCCGCCGTCAGGACGCCCCTTTCCGGTACGTCGCTCCCCGTAGAACGGCAGGTGAATCAGGCAGGCGTGCAGCCCCTGAATCTGCAGCCCACGCGCGAACAGTCGTCCGACAGTCATACCGCTCCCCGGACTCGTGGACTACGACCACCATCGGAGCGGTCACCAGCTTCTGGTAGGCGTCGCGAGCCTGGTACCACTCCATCGAGACCCGATCGTTGCGGGCATCTCCACTATCAACCGGCGAAGGAAAGCGGACCAGCCAGTCGCCGCGATCTTTGGCAGCCGCTTCAATCTGCACCGTGAACGAGTCCGGCTTCCAGCACAGACCATCCACGCATTTGCGAGCATCTTCCGACTGGTCAACTGCCGGAGCGAGGCTGTCTCGTGTTTCAAACTCTGAACCGACGGAAACCGGCAGTTCGTCCGCGAGACCCTTTCCAGCCAGACCGCACATCACGATGAGACTGCTGAGAACCGTGTCGGAAACAATCTGGCGAATTGAAATGCTGATATTCATGGTTTGTGGCTGTGCGTTTCGCACACCTCATCGTTCTGATTCGGGTGTGTGCCACTGGCTCTGCCAGTGCGGAATTGCGGGCAGACGCCGATTCCAGAAGGCACTGGCAAAGCCAGTGGCACACTGTTTCGACAGAATGTAAGACACTCCTGTCAGTCACTGCCCGCGGCCTGTGAAGCTGCGGTCTGAGTCTGGTCGATCGACTTCAACAGTTCCCGCAGATCAAGTTTCACGTACGGGCGTTCGGCCGCCGGGTGTTTGTGATCGGCGTTCGCGACGTACAGCACACCGTCCGCCGAAACGAACAGGACGTTGTGAAGATTCGACTTCATGGCGACCGGACGGCTCATCAGCCACTTGCCCACGTCCGCGTCGATCTGACCGTGCTTCTGAGTGACCCGTTCACGCAGTTTTTCGAGACGGCTGCCGGCTGAAAGAACAACGGCGTCCTGAATTCCCTCGCCGAGCCGGGGATGTGTCTGCCCGGGAAGTATGAACTCGATCGACTCAGGCAGCGCCGACACACCGACCGCTTGATTCGTCTTTCCATCCGCGAACACGTAGTAGTACTCGCACGTTCGCGGGCTGCGTTTCCAGAGGTCCATCACTTCGTCGAGCGTCGAACATTCCTCCAGAGCACGCCTCATCAGCGTCGCCATGGGAACGCCGTCCCACTGCCCTTCTCCACGACCGCCCATCTCACCCAGAGAAATCGCTGACGCGTTCATTCCGCTGACGCTGCCAATGAAGCCGGCGTATCCAACATTCGCGAACGGGATCTTTCCATCCACCTTGACGATGAACGTTGTCGCCGAATCCTGCAGACCGATGGTCGTCATGTAGTCCAGGACACGACCGTGATACAGCTTGCCGTCCGCCGTGGCCTTGCCGAAGACAGCAAAGCCCGAGCAATGAAACAGCTCGGGGAACACGTTGAGCGTTTCCGCAAGTCGCGGATCGAGATCAAGAGCCGCCGCCATCGCTCGCGTTTCACGTTTGTGACGTTCAGGGATGTGCGGAGCCAGTCGCTCGTAAGCGGCTTCCAGGTCGCTGCGAAACCAACGACCTGTACGAATTGTCTGCGCCGTCCCGAAGGTCGAAAGCACGGAGTCGATGCAGCGTCCCGCTTCGGCTTTCAGCAACTCTCCGTGAGCACGTCCAACTTCTTCAGGAGTGCCGTCCAGCAGAACGACTCGCTGACCGTCGACCCAGCGCAATTCACCGTGTGCGACTTTCCGACCTGTCTGCGGCTGGTTCGTCAGCAATGGAGACGGAGCGAGGATCTCCAGCGCCCGCCGAACTCCGCGAACAAGCTGTTGTTCGAGTTCCAGGCGATTCAACTCGACCACCTTCATCCCGGCCCAGTCGGTGACGTCCGACTTGTCGGGAACCGCCGTGACCACTGAAAGATCGACCCGTGCATCACCAACCGCAATCTGAAGCTCGCCTGCCGCCGGAAATCCAAAACTGACATTGCCTGCCGTCCAACGTTCTGAATCCGAGTCGTACTTCACTTCCGCCAGAGCAGTCAGCGCCGGAGACACAGCGTTCGAGTCCAACTGCAATATCAGCGGAGCGAAGACTCCCACCTGACTTCCTGAACTCAGCAGCCGCGTTGTGATTCCACTGGCTCTTAAAGAGTCGGCAGAATCCACGACGCCGCGTCCCACGAAAACAACTTTATGCAGCGGCAATGCAAACGCCGTCACATTGCTGCGACGACGAATTGACACCGCGTACTCCGAATGCGTCAACGCAAGATCGAAGGCCTCATCGTCGAACCGCACCAGCTGAATTGATACCGACTGTTCCTTGCCGTCGATCGGCAAACCGACCTTTCCGGAAAGCGTAAACCGTGACTGCTTCCCTCCAAGTGCCTCCAGGAACGGCCGCAAACCTTCTGCCAGCGGATCAGCCGCAGGACCATTCGCACCTAGAGAATGCGAAACCGGCAGAACAATCAGCAGGACGACGCAAAACCAACGGCGAGAATTCAACATGCCATCACTCCGTGCTGTTAACGATCCCAGGGTGAATCCCCCGAGCATGTTCTGAGAAACGAGAAATCGCAAGCGGTTGAAAAAGGAAGGTATCGTATTCCGTGGATAGAACTCGGCTTCGCGAGTTTCTAATCCGCTGCGGTTACGCCATTCGTACGCTCTGCGTCAAGTGTGGTGACCAGTTCCTCGACCAGCGGAAGAACGATGTCAAGATCCTCATAGCCGCGAGACTTGTATCGAATGATTTCCTCGTGATCGATTACGAACAGAGTTGGGAACTGGATGGTCCACCCGGCGGGTGGCGAGTTCGATTCGATGTTCATCGTATTC
>JAQBWV010000441.1 GCA_027624335.1 Planctomycetota bacterium | reverse complement strand
CACCTCGACCGGTATCCCGGCATCGACTTCCTGTCGAAAGGGACTCAAGTCGTCGCCGCCGGCTGTCAGCACTGGCAGGGCGGGCATTACGAAATGGACGAACTGACGCTGGCTCTGGATCGCGTCCCGCCAATGGCCCCGCCGGAACTGGTGGCGGTGCTGGCCCGGCCCGTACGGAATGCCGGCCCGACGGCTGGTGGCATCTTCAACAATGAAGAACTGGAATCCGTACTCAATCTGCTGGACCCGCGCGACTACGCCCACAACGACGACTGGGTCCGGCTGATGATGTCCGTTCACCACGCCGCTGGCGACGACGCTTACGAGGTGTTCGAAGACTGGTGCTGGGGTGATCCGAAATTCCACGGTGACTCCACCATCCTGACCCGCTGGAAGTCGCTCTCGGCCAGTAAAGAAAACGGTGTCACTTACGGATCGCTGCTCAAGGACGTCCGCGAGAAGTGCATCGCCGACAACAATTCCGCCGGCCTGAACCTGCTCACCAGTCTGCTGGTCGCCAAAGACTTCGACCCTTTCACGCCGCCTGACGACGAGCCGCCAGCCCCGTTCGTCAGGCTCGATATCGTCATCGGTGACCATGAGCGTCTGACGAACGACGCAGCCCTCGCGGCAGTGGCGTCCAACTGCCGCAACATCTACTACACCAACAAGCGACTGGTAGAGGTCGGGCAAAACCTGAAGCCTCGTGCCTGGCAGAAGAATTCCCAGGGTGTCTGGAGTATCCAACCGATGCATCGGGACCGGCTTCGTGAGGTGGTGTGCGACTATGTCCGCTTCATGAAGGTCCGGACGCTGAAAGGCCAAGAGAAACCTGTGCTGGTCCCTGCTTCCTGTCCCTCGTGGCTGCTGAACGCTCTGTTCGTGCGGTACAACCCTGCAGGTATTCCCGCTTTGAGGGCCATCACCTCAACTCCCTGCCTGTTGAAGGACGGCTTCATTCTGCAGGTGCCCGGCTACAACACCGAGTACGAGCTGCTCTACAAACCGACCCAGTGTTACGAGCCGGTGCCGGAGCAGCCAACGCTGGCGGACGCTCAGGCAGCCGCTGCCGAGCTGTTCGAAGTCGTCGAGGATTTCCCCTTCCTGAGCGAAGCTCACCGCTCCGTGTGGCTGGCAGCGGTGCTGACGATGCTCTCCCGCTTCTCTTTTCAGGGCTGCGTCCCGCTGTTCTTCTTCGACGGCAACACGTCCGGCGTCGGCAAGTCGCTGCTGATTGACACCGTCGGGTACATCACGCTCGGTCGACAGGTGCCGAAGACGTCATACCCACCCAACAACGAAGAGATGGACAAACGCCTGACGACGATCATCCGCGAGGGGACACCACTGCAACTGTTTGACAACGTCGACAACGGCAAACCGTTCGGATCGCCTGCTCTGGATGCCGTGATCACCAGCGGCGTCTGGTGCAGCCGCGTCCTGGGTAAATCCGAGTCAACCGGTGACCTGGACGTGACTACTGTTTTCTGTGCCACCGGTAACAACCTGAAGCTGGCCGGTGACGCGGACGCGGCGCGGCGTCTTGCCTACTGCCGCATCGCCTTTGCCGGCGAAGACCCGGTAAAACGTACCGACTTCCGGCACGAAGACCTGCCCAGCTGGATTCTCGACAACCGCTCTCGACTCGTGAAAGCGGCTTTGACCATTCTGAAGGCGTATCACGTCGCGGGCAGCCCTCGCCAGAAGATGCCGAACTGGGGCTCCTTCGAAGCGTGGTCCAAGGCCGTCCGAGCCCCGCTCATCTGGGCGGGTGAGCCTGACCCGATGGACACGCAGGAAATGATGAACGAGCGTGCCAACGAGGCCAGAAACGAACGACGACTGGTGGTTCACGGCTGGCACGAGGTTACGGGCGGCCAGCCAGCGTCGATCAGCGACGTCTTCCTGAAAACCGGGTTGGGCCAGTTCCCCGACATGGCTCGCGCCATTGAGAGCATTCTCGATCCTGAATCCAAGCGCAATTTCAAATCGATCGGCTGGCGCGTGCGGCAGTTCGCGGATCAGCCCGTCGACGGAATCGTCCTGACCAGGGATCAGTCCACAAACACCGGTCGGTGGACGACTTCACAATCAAATGCTTGAAGAAGTATTTTTTTAGATATCTAAAGAAAATAAATGATTAAGAAGAACAGTGTAGGGGCACCACCGCTGGTCAAACGGCTGTATCAGCGGGCGGGCCGAAAACAATACTCAAATACTGGACCAATGTTCGGAGAACTCAAAAATGGAACCAATTGAAATCGTCGAACGCTTTGAGCCAGTGAACATGGTCCCCTGCTTGCCCTTGGCCGCGATCATGCTTCACAGCGACGGGACGACTGAGGTGATCCCGCTGACTGGCTTTGGAACCATCCTGCGACGTGACGTGCTGGAAGATCGCAGGCCCGATGCTGAGACGCCAGAGCGTGAACTCGGAACCGGGCTTCTGCTCGGTGGATGCGTTCTGGAACCCGATACCGGCAGGTTTGTGTGGCCGGAGCAACTGGAAGATGACGAGATCGCTTTTGTCGGGTACGCCGAACTCGGCAGTAACCATTCCGAAGTGCTGGTCGACGCAATCGCGCACGTTCGTAACGTACGCGGCTGGCTGGGTTCAACCGATCCAGCGATGAACTGACCTCGCCCCGCCTCAACCGGTGAAGCCGACCGGGATTGAGGGCACGACGCCAAAATCAAACAGCCGTCGAACATAGTGATTTCTCACTGGCTTCGAGTTTTTGTCTTGAAGCTCAGTCTTGAACCTGGTAGGACTCCATACCTAATGTCGAAACAAACAACAATGAGTGACGTTTTGCGAAAGGCTCTCAACGACGCCATTGAGGCTGGCGAGACCTTTCGATCGATCGAACGTGAGACTGGCATCGTGAGACAGAGCCTGATGCCGTTTGCACGCGGCGAGCAATCGCTGCTGCTTGGTAAGGCGGACAAGCTCGCTGAGCATTTTGGGTTAGAGTTGAAGCCAGTGCGGAAAGGCGGGAAGTGAGCCAATGGGAAGCCTTCGTAGGAAAACGTTCACGAAACCGCTGCCGGAGAACGCGGAGCTGTTCGTGAAAAAGAGACAGCAGTTCGCTCGGTGGAAGACTGCCGCCGGGAAGACTCGCACAGCACCGACGATTGCGGGCAAAGATGGTTCGCTGAGAATTGTCATCAC
>JAQBWV010000117.1 GCA_027624335.1 Planctomycetota bacterium | reverse complement strand
ATCGGTGATCAGCACAACGCAGGTTCCGCTTTGTCCTTCACAGGGTGGAACTTCAATCGCAACGCCTAATTGGCGAAGGTCCTTCAGGAAGAACTCTCCCACCTCATCCTGAGCAACTTTGCCGGCATAGGCCGCTTGACCGCCGAACTCGGCGATGCCGATGATCGTGTTGGCCGCCGAACCTCCAGCGCATCGGTTAAGGCTGACTCCTGCCAGCTGATTGAGGACACGTTGCTGCGTCCGTTCGTCCACCAGCGTCATCATGCCCTTCGCAAAGTCGAGCTTGATCAACGTCTCGTCGGAGACCCGAGCCTGAATGTCGACCAGTGCGTTTCCCACTCCAAAGACATTGTATGACGACATGAGACAGTTTCTCCGGCTGGCATTCTCAGACAGTTGATTGGTCGAGCAGAACGTCGACTCTCGGCCACGCAGGCACTCGAGTGCGCGGCGGAGCATAGGCCGCTAATCAATCTCTGACCAGCCGGCTGATTGCTTTGAATTCAGGGGTTCCAGCGCGTTCGCACCACTCGAACAACACGCACTCTGTCGTCGTAATGACAGCTCCCGAGGACGTCATTCTTTGCAACGCGATTTCTCGATCAATTGGTTTTCGACTGCCAACCGCGTCGGCGGCCACGAAGACGCGAAAGCCTTGTGAGAGCAGATCGAGCACGGTCTGCAGCACGCAAACGTGAGCCTCGATTCCGGCCACAACGACTTTGTAGCGCCCTTCGGGATCGGAACCGGTCTCGTTCCAGTCGAGACAGTTCAGACAGCTGAATTCGATCTTCGAGGGTCGATCAGGAAGCCGTTCCGCAAGTGCTGAAACTGTCGCACCCAGACCTTTCGGGTATTGCTCGGTGGCGGTGGCCGGGACATCGAGAATCTGCGCGGCTTCGACCAGCTTTAGACAGTTTGCCGTCACAAGTTCGTGACCGTCGATGACCGGCAGGATTTTCTCCTGCATGTCGACGATGAGCAGGCGGCTTTCTGTTCGGGACAGTAGTTCGTGGCTGTGTGGCAACTCGGACATGGCGTTTATTCCAGAACTCGTGTCAGGACTTCGTGAAGAACATCCGCGGCTTTAGTTTCGCATTCCCAGACAACGATAACTCGCCAGCCCAGCGACTGGAGTTCACGTTCAACTTCTTCGTGACGTTCAACGTTGCGGGCGAACTTTTTCGACCAGAAGTCGACGCGGCTTTTAGGAGTGTAAGCAAACGGGCATCCCGGATGCCGATGCCAGAAGCAGCCATGGACAAACACAACCGTCGCGTACTTCGGCAGAACGATGTCCGGCTTTCCAGGCAGGTCTTTGCGGTGCAATCGGAACCGGTATCCCATCTGATGGAGCATCGACCTCACCCGGATCTCGGGCTTTGTATCAGCTCCGCGAATCCGGGACATGTTCCAGCTGCGGTGTTCCTGTATCAGACGGTCCATTGCCTCGCCTCCGTATTTCGGCGATTTGTCACTGCAGAATTTCGCGGAGAATCTGCAGGAACCCGTCGGTCTCATCGTCGGTTCCGACGGTGATTCGCAGGCCGGTCAACTCTGATCCGCCAAGAACGTCAGCGAACTTCATGAATCGAACCAGCACCTTGCGAGCTTTGAGGGCTTCGTAAATCTGCTGGTGGCTGCGTTCAGGATGCGTCGTCCAGACGAAATTGGCCTGACTGTCGACCACGTGAAAACCGATCTCGCGTAGAGCAACTGTCAGTCTCGCGCGAGTCGCGACGATCCGGCGACGGCTTTCGAGCATCCAGTCCTGGTCTTCGATCGCGGCTGTCGCCGCGGCCAGCGAGAGAGTGTTGCAGTTGTAACTGTCCTTGACCTTGCGCATGCCTGAAATCAAATCCGGGTGTGCGATCGCAAACCCGAAACGAATTCCGGCCAGCGAGTACGACTTACTCAACGTTCGGGTGATCACGATCCGGCGTCCGACGTCGGTGTGAAGAATTTCCCCGCGATGAGGCTCGTCACGAAAATCGCCGTACGCTTCGTCCAGCACGAAGATTCCGTTGGGCGGGACGAGTTCCGCGATTGATTCGTGAGCCCAGCAGTTTCCTGACGGTGAATTCGGGTTCGGAACCAGGACCAGTTTGCTGCGTTCGATCTGCGGTCGAACGCGGTCGATGTCCCACGACCAGTCAGCATTGAGCTGCAACCGTTCGTGGGCCGCTCCCTGAAGGTCGGCGAGCGTTTCGTAAAGGATGTAGCTGGGGTAGGGATAGGTGACCAGCTCGCCAGAATCGACGAACGTGCGATTCAGGATGGTCAGGTTTTCGTCACTGCCGTTGGCCGGAAGGATCCAGTCCGGATCAACGTTGAAGAGATTCGCCGTCGCCTTTCGAAAGCGACTGGCCAGCGGATCGGGATAGATATTCAGTCGCCCGGCACAGGCGGCGGCAACGGCAGCGGCGACTCGTGGAGACGGCGGATAAGGATTTTCGTTCGTGTTCAGCTTGATCCAGCCGTCGTCCTGCGGCTGTTCGCCGGGAACGTAACCGTCGATTCGATCAACGTCGGGTCGAAACAGACTCATTGCATATCCAGTTTTTGCCGGTGTCTGATGAACCGAGTCTCGCGGCGCGGTTCAGAATGAGAGCAGATTATTGCGTTTGACCAGACACTTCGCGAACCTCCCTCGTTCGGTAGCAGAGTTCCGTCTGGCAGTGACTATGGAGAGATTCACGGTTCTCAACCTATGAAAAAGGTGAGCACGAAGGAATATGTCGGGGCGGCAGCGCATCCTTTTCAGCAATGTCTCAGGTGGTGTTTCCGCGCTGGAGGCACAAGCAGTCTGTTTCTGACAGTAGACACGTTCAAAGCGAGGAAACCCTTATGAAATCGTTCGTATCGAATCTGAGTGCCGTTGTTCTCGCCCTGCTGGTCACCGGGTGTGGGGCAGCTGATGTGCCGATTGCTGCACCGTCAGTTGGTCCGGCCACTGGTTCGCCAGAGCACGCTGCGATGATGGAACAATCCGCTGCTGATACATCTGCGGAAGCTGATACATCTGCGGAAGACGAAGCGGTTGTTGAAGGCGAAGCCCCAGCTTCATCAGAAGCTGAAACACCGACTGCCACTGAAGGGGAAGCTGAGACGAGCAAAGAAAAGTCAGCAGAAGAGACAGCTCCCGCAGAAGGCGAGAAACCTGCAGAATAGAAGTTTGTCGGGAATATATTGCCGCGTTAGCGCATCCACCGGGTGCAAAGTTTCAACAGGTGTTTCCACGTGAGAAACCCAAGTGTCAATTTCTGACAACATTCGCAACAAAGAGGAATCCGTTATGAAGTCTTTCGTATCAAGTCTGAGTGCCCTTCTGCTGGCTCTGTTCGTCGTCGGTTGTGCCGAAGAAGCCGCTCCAGTTAGCTCTCCTTCAACCGACAGTGCAATGCATAGCGAAGAAGCCGCTCCAGCCGAAGGCGAAGGCGATCCTGCTGAAGGCGAAGCCGCTCCAGCTGAAGGCGAAGCCGCTCCTGCTGAAGGCGAAGCCGCTCCTGCTGAAGGCGAAGCCGCTCCTGCTGAAGGCGAAGCCGCTCCTGCCGAAGCTGCACCAGCTGAAGGCGAAAAAGCAGCTGAGTAATCACGGTTAACACGTTTCTGCCACTGGAGTTATCTGTCCAGTCTGGAGAGGGACGAGTGTTTGCAGACGGGATTGAAGCGTTGAACGCTTTGGTCCCGTTTTCTTTGCGCGGTACCAGAATTCCGTCACATTGAGCATTGAGGGAAAGGGCGACCGCTGGTCATAACGGGCGATTTGAATCCCTCAAGTCGGCAACCACGTGGCTGGCGACTCTACATCAGAAATGGCTGATGCTTCACGTTTCCTGTTTCATCGGGCACAATCGATAGCTTTGTCCCGGTTCGCGTTGCCGCGATCGCGTCTCAGACCGCACTCGGGAGATTTCTGTATCAAATGCCCTGAAGCTGGAATGTCGGATGATCAGCGAATTTCAATTCCCCCGCATTGTTACCCTCGGATTAACGATCTCGCTGCTGGGAACGATGTCGACTTCTGCAGCCGAGACGGTTTCCGGATCACTGCACTCGAAGATCGACGCATTAATCGCCGCCAATGCCAGTGGCGAGCCTGTCGCGAATCTGAGTGATGATGCCGAGTTTCTGCGGCGAGTGTCGCTTGATCTTGCTGGAACGATTCCCACTGCGGATAAAGTGCGAGCGTTTCTTGCCGATACATCGCCAGTCAAGCGTCAACAAGCCATCGATGAATTGCTGGCATCTCCGCAATGGTCAGGCAGAATGGCCGACCTGTTTCACGTCATCCTGATGGAACGACGAGGTGACGATGCGGACTGGCGAGCCTGGCTGGAGCAGTCCTTTGCCGGGAATAAACCATGGAATCAGTTGGTTTACCAGGTACTCAATGCTGACGCCGAGGACGAAAGTAATCGGGCGGCGGCGTACTTCATGGCCAAGCGACTGGATAAGTACGGGCAGAATCCCGTCGACTATCCAGGACTGGTGAGAGACATCGGTCGAATGTTTCTGGGGCAGGATCTGCAATGTGCTGAGTGTCACGATCACCTTTTCATTGATGATTACAAACAACTCGACTTTCAGGGCCTGTTTGCGGTTTATCAGAACACATTCGTCCGGAAGGACGTCAAGTTTTCAGCAGTCGGCGAAAAGGCCATGACCGCGCCCGTCGAATTCGTTTCGGTCTTTGATCCAACTAAACGAACGACAGGACCTCGTCTACCGGGTGGCGAGTCGTTCTCGATCCCGGAACCAAAGCCGGCCGAATCGCCTGCTCCGAAGAAGAAACCGCCAACGCCGCCGCGACCTGAATGGAGTGCCGTGGGACTACTCGCGAGAGAACTGACTCGACCGGACAACCGTCAGTTCGCCAGAACGACAGTCAATCGCATCTGGTACGTGATGCTTGGCAGGGGTCTCGTTCATCCCGTTGATCTGGATCATTCGCGGAATCCTCCATCGCACCCGGAACTCCTGGACCTGCTAACCAACGAGTTCATCGCTCATGGCTACGACCTGCGCTGGCTGGTTCGCGAGATGCTTCTCTCCGAGACGTGGCAGCGGTCCGGTCTGTTGCCAGGTAATCCGGTTGCAACCAAACCGGGCTCGTTCGCCGTCGCGCTGGAACGGCCACTCATGGCAGAGCAGCTACTGTCGAGCGTGCTCGTCGCGACGGGAAATACTGACGTCATCCAGAATGCCAGGAAAGTTGCAGCGGAGAATTCCGCAGATGCCAGCGGGAATTCTGCGACCGCTGCGGAAACAGAAACCGCAGCCGTCGACACCCCGAAAGCTCCGACACTCGCGGAACTGAAAGCTGGCTTCGCAGGAGCCTTCGCTAACGAGGCGCGAGAACCAGAGGGCGAATTTACAGCGACAGTTAAAGGTGCTTTGTTCTGGCGAAATGCGGACCTCATGCAGGCGCTGCTGCAACGCCGGCCGGGTAACCTGATGGACCGACTGATGCACTTCGAGAAGCCATCGCAGATCATTGACGAACTCTATCTGTCCGTGCTTTCCAGATTTCCGTCGGACGAAGAGCGTTCTGTCATGACGGCGTATCTCGAAGCTTCGGACGCGGACCGGGAAACCGCTCTGCGCGATGCAACATGGGCGCTGCTGACGTCGATCGAGTTTTATGTGAATCACTGATGTCTGCCGGGGCTCTACTTTTCTCGCTCGAACGCTGAGCGGCAGTTTTCGTAATGCGAATCCTTTGCTGAGAACCGCATTCTTCGATTCAGTGTTTACGGCAATCCGGTTTGGCGGAAGAAATCTCAGTGGAAGATCACGAACGACAGCGTCTACTAGCCCAGTACTCAGAGATCGCCTCGCTGGCTGGCGGGCTGGCTCATGAGATACGCAACCCGCTTTCCACCATCAGTCTGAACCTGGAATTGCTGGTGGAAGAGCTGCAGGAAAGTGACACCGCTCGCGATCAGCGGCTGGTCACGAAGTTGCAGCGCGTGCAACAGGAATGCGGACACCTGGATGATATCCTCAACGCCTTCCTGCAGTTTGCCAGGGTCGGCGAACTGGAATTGACCGAGTCCAATCTCAACGCTGCAGTCCGGGACTTTGTCGAGTTTTACCGACCGACCGCAGACGAGTCGTCAATCGACGTCAGCCCTCATCTTGAACTAAACCTTCCGCCAGTCAGGCTGGACCGATCGTTGTTCCGGCAAGTGCTGCTGAACCTTGCGAGAAACGCTCAGCAGGCAATGCCGGAAGGTGGGCTGCTGGAATTGCAGACTTTTGTTCGAGACGGACTGGTGCGACTTGAATTCATCGATACCGGGAAAGGGATGAACGACGCGACTCGGGCAAAACTGTTTCAGGTATTCTTCTCGACCAAGGCCAACGGTAGCGGGCTGGGGCTGCCGACAGTGCGAAAGATTGTCGAAGCTCACAACGGAACCATTACCTGCGAAAGTGAACTCGGTCGCGGCACACGGTTCTCGATCGCGCTGCCACCGGCTTAGTACCGATCCCCAGTATTGAATGATTGATACTCGTCAGAAATCTTCATCTGACACTAAGTCGCGGAGTTACGCAAAGAGCTGCTCATAGACCCGCCACCTCACTGACATCACAGCGATAATCACCGAATTTCCCAATGGCTGTCTTTTCTTCGCGTTCCTTTGCGTCTCAGCGCCGTTGCGTCAGGCTCTCAGCTCAGATCGTAACGTTTCATCTTGTTGTAAAGCGTCACGCGACTGACTCCGAGTTCCTTCGCTGTCCGTGTTCGGTTGTAGTTATTGCGGATCAGAGCCTGCTCGATGATGTCTCGCTCGGTTGTCGCGATCTGACTTCCGAGTTCCCTGGAATCTTCCGGAAGTTTCATTGAATCCAGCTTCACCGTCGGGTCATTGGTTGGACCTGCGATCCCAGCGAGAATGTGTCCTGGCAGATGATCTGCTCGCAGAACTCCATCGCGGCAGTAGATGACTGCTCGTTGAATCGCATATTCAAGTTCCCGCACGTTGCCTGGCCAGGGGTAGGCGACGAGTGCGTCAAAGAACTCCTGCTCGATCCGGACAATGCCCATGTCGTGTTTCAGCGACTTGTCCTGAATGAACCGCTTGGCGAGCGCCTTGATGTCAGGTTTTCGTTTGCGAAGCGGTGCCAGTTCGAATTTCAACATGCTGAGTCGATAGTACAGGTCCGGTCGGAACAGGCCTTTCTCGACAAGAGGCTCCAGTGGCAGATTACTGGCAACAACGAGCCGAGCCTGCGAAGTCAATGTCACGTTGGAGCCAACCGGCTCGAACTGGCCAGTCTCGATGACTCGCAACAGTTTGACCTGCTGCTCAAGTCCCAGAACGTCGATTTCGTCAAGCAGAATCGTACCGTTTCCTGCGGCAATGAATTTACCCTCTTTGTCGACATGAGCACTCGTGAACGAGCCCTTCATGTGGCCGAACATTTCGCTTTCGATGAGTTCTCCAGGCAAAGCACCGCACGCGACCGTGATGAATGGTGCATCGTGTCGGGGAGACACTTCATGAATCAGGTTCGACAGGTAGGTCTTTCCTGAGCCGGTTTCACCAATCAGCAACATGGTGACGTCTTTATCGGCCGCAATGGCGACTTCTTCCAGCATCCTCTTCATTTCGGAAGAGTAGGTTTCGAAACGACGCGTGATGCCTGATAGAACCGTTGAAGATCCGCCTGCAGACGATCCGGATGCCTGGACGTTCGGACTCACGAGAGGCGCATCCTCAGTGTCACCTTCTTCGATGGGGTCTTCTGGAACACGGTGAGCGACTCCGTCTGATGCATTGGCAGGCAGGCGAGTGGTCAGCCAGTTCAGGACTCGATCGACTGTCACCTCACCACGGAGATGCATGATTCCACTATAAAGAGCCCGACGTTCCAGAGGTTCCGGACAATCTTCGTCAGTCATCATGGCCACTGGAAGATCGGACTGTCGATTGCACAGCTGTTCGAGAATCTGTTCCTGCTGATGGCCGCCGCCGGAAACGTTTGTGAGGTCGGCCAGAACACCTGCCGCTCGATTTTCAGCAGCCAGTTTGGGAAGGTCTTCGAAATTCGAACACGTGACGAATTCGAATCCCTCACTCCCGCTGACAGGCAGCTCGCTCGTCCATCGGGCTTGTTGGCTCATCACGATAATCAGAGGCTTGCTCATGGGAGTTCCCAGACACTTCGGGGTTTCAGTACGACAGGTGGATGCCGTAGAAACAAATCCAGTGCCAGAGCGATCAGAGAACGAAACAGTTCTGTAAAGTTCGCCAGAAGTCCTGTGGTCCATGCCGTTTCCGACGCAGGAGCAATCTTCTACCCGGCATCGAACCCGGCAAAAGTAATGTTGCCTGTAGACAGCATGATGCCGTGATGCAACATCGTCGGCATCATTCGAGTCGGTCGTTGCTTGGCGCATCAGCAACGCACTGTAACCTCCCGCCGCCGTCTCTCTTTTCTCCGTACTCCGTTCGCACTTCGGAAGTGATTTCATGTCGTTTGTTTTTGTTGTTTGTCAGGCCGGCGCCGAGGCCACTCTTAAGAACGAAATTGGTCGGCGTCATCCGGAATTGAGGTTCGCGTTTTCTCGACCAGGTTTCGTGACCTTCAAGGCTCCGGATACACGAAGCTTTACAGAGAAGTTCGAACTGAAGTCGGTGTTTGCTCGAAGCTGGGGTCACTCGATCGGAAAAATCGTCGGTTCCGATGTTGACGAAATGGCACGCGAGTTCAGCACACTTCTCGAAGCAAACCTCACCGAAGATCAACTCGCCGGTTGCCAGCATCTGCACGTCTGGGAGCGGGATCGATTCTTACCGGGCTCCAGAGAATTCGAGCCCGGCGTTTCAGTGCTCGCGGATGAAGTCGGCCGGATCCTGAACCATTCGCAGGACGACGACGCAGGTCGATGGAAGGTCAACACGACTGCCAACACGGGCGACACCGTCATCGATTGCGTGCTCGTTGAACCAGGCGAGTGGTGGATCGGCTGGCATGTCGCGCTCGACGAACCAACCAGCTGGCCGGGCGGAGTGCCTCAAATCGAACTTCCCGAGCAGGCTGTCTCTCGAACATGGCTGAAGATGGTGGAAGGGTTGCTATGGGCTGGCTTTCCAATCAAACCGGGCGACAACTTTGTCGAAATCGGCAGCTCACCTGGAGGTTCCTGTCAGGCGTTGCTCGAACGAGGATTATCGGTCACCGGCATAGACCCGGCAGAAATGGATGAAGCACTGCTTAAAGAGCCTCGCTTTACTCACGTCCTGGGGCGAGCGAAGGATCTGCCGCGCCGTTTGTTCTCAAACTTTCGCTGGCTGGCGACTGATGCCTCCGTCGTACCGAATTACTCGCTCGACACTATCGAAGCAATTGTGACGCACCCATCAGTCAAGATTGAAGGTCTCTTGCTGACGATCAAATTCACCGACTGGAAACTGGCTGAGCAGATCCCGCTCTACCACAAGCGGATTCGATCCTGGGGTTATCAGAACGTCCGCTCGCGGCAATTGGCCTTCAATCGTCGAGAAATCTGCATCGCCGCGACTAAGGAATGACCAATACTCGTACCGGTTCACCGTCACTCATGAAGTTGCATTCCAAACCGTCGACCCCGCCGCGATTGCACGTCTGACTTCTTCCCGGAACAATCAGCGGTTGTCTGCCTGTTTTTACGACCTTCTACTGATCGCTCGCCATGAGAAAAACGGTCTGGCCGCTGCTGGCACTGCTCGTGATTCTGCATCACGACTTCTGGTTCTGGGATGACCCCACCCTCTTATTCGGGTGGTTTCCTGTCGGATTGTTATATCACGTCGGTCTGTCGATCGTTGCCGGTGGTTTCTGGTTGTTTGCTGTGCTGTGTGCCTGGCCAGCTTACCTTGTTGAAGACGCGACAAAGATCGCGAACGACCGTTCGAACGCGGGCGAATCAGCGGAGGCGCCGCAGGCATGACATCGCTCATCATCATTGGGATTTATCTGGCGATCCTGCTGGTTCTTGGCCTCGCTTCAAACCGGTTGTTTCGCGGCACCAGCGTCGACTACATGCTGGCAAGCCATTCCATCGGTCCGTTTCTGCTGCTGATGTCGTTGTTCGGAACAACGATGACGGGGTTCTCGATGGTCGGCTCGTCGTCGGCGTCGTATCGGGTCGGAATTGGCATTTACGGCCTGATGGCCTCGTCGAGCGCCATCCTGCATCCGCTGTGCTTTTTCCTGATCGGTCTAAGACTCTGGTCGCTGGGTCATCGCTATGGGTATTCGACGCAGATTGAATTCTTCAAGGATCGACTGGAGAGCCCTCGGATCGGCTGGGCGCTGTTTCCCGTCGTCGTCGGCCTTGTGATCCCTTACGTGCTGGTCGGAATTCTGTCCGCCGGAGCCGTCTTTAATGGAGCCAGTCTTGATCTGTTTGAAACAGCGTTTGCCGACTACGGAAACGGCATTCCCCCGTGGCTGGGCTCGCTGGTGGTCTGTCTGGTTGTACTGACTTATGTCTTCTTCGGAGGCATGCGAGGCACAGCCTGGGCCAACGCGTTTCAAACGTGTGTCTTCATGGCTCTGGGAGTAATCACGTTCTTCGTGCTGGTTAACGGTATCGGCGGTCAGGAAAGTTTTATCGACAGCCTCAAGTCTGCGAGCTCGGCTGTTGATCCCCTCAAGTTGTCTCGTGAAAAAATGCCGCATCGCGATTATTTCGCGTTTCTGCTGATTCCGTTTTCGATTGGTATGTTTCCGCACATTTTTCAGCACTGGCTGACGGCTCGTGATGCCAACGCTTTCAAGCTGCCGATCGTCGCGCATCCGCTGTTCGTGATGATCGTCTGGGCTCCGTGTGTCCTGATCGGGACATGGGCGTCTGCCGACGGTATCCTTCCCGAGGGCGTGAATCCCAATGCTTTGCTCAGTTATCTGGTCGCGACACATTCGGGGAAAGTACTGGCGGGCCTGCTGACAGCAGGCATTCTGGCGGCGATCATGTCATCGCTCGACAGCCAGTTTCTGTGTCTGGGCACGATGTTTACGAAGGACATTCTGCGACGGAAAGTCGGTTCTGAAGAAGACGACCGCAAAACAGTCTTTCTGGCGAGATCATTCGTCGTGGCAGTCGTAGCAGTCTGCTATCTCCTGAGCCTCGTTGTGCCGGGCGGTGTGTTCAATCTCGGAGTCTGGTGCTTTGCCGGGTTCTCGGCTCTGTTCCCTCTCGTCGCCGCCGCTCTTTACTGGCGACGACTGACTTCCGCTGGCGTTTACGCGGGCATCCTCACAACCGCCGTGTTGTGGTGTTTCGAGTTCTGGAAATCCGGATACGGAGTCGACAAGCACTACGAGTTCCTGGGTATTCACCCCGTTGTTTCCCTGGTGGCAGGTTCGACGATCGCCATGATCGCCGTCTCGTTGGTGACTCGACCGCCGAGCGACGAAACACTGCAGAAATTCTTCCCTGAGAAGCAGGCAGCGTGAGCGGAGCAATTGACATCACTGAGCGCACTCCCCTTTGTCAGCAAATGTAGAAAACGGACTGGACTCTCCGCATTGATCCACGGCACAATCGAAACTATGACTCGATTGATCGGACATCTTCTGTTGATAGCCGTATTGCTGGCGTGCCCCGTTCAGTGCGTGACGGGTGCGACTGCGTGCTGTGCGGACGCAGCGACTGAAGCCATTTCCGGCCAGATCGATAGAACCAGTCATTCCTGCTGTCATGAACAGAGCAGCGAACAAAGATGCCGGACGCAGACTGAGGCCGAATCAGTAACCGGTCACTCGTCGCATTTTCCGGTTCCGGATCAGGGCTGTCAGTGCGATTGCCTGTGCAAAGGCGCGGTTCCCTCGTCTTCAGACGTTGCTGAGAACGTCGCCTCGAGCCTGCTGGTTGCGATTGCGTCTGCCAGCATCGATTCGCAGATCGCGTCCGCGTCCATTGAAATGGACGCCCCACCGCCCGGCGTGCCGAATCCGCCATCCGGACGCGACATTCGAACTCTCCGAATGTCCTTCCAGGTCTAGTCGAGAGCGTCTACCGCAGGTCCACCATCCACGACCTTCGGCCAGTCCGCGTTCTCGCATCTGATCTGATGACACACCGCAGCGGGCGATTTGCGCACTCGCTTCGTCGGCCAGCGACACTTCTGGAGCCGATCACCGACGGTAGGGCCGGTTCCTACCGGCCGGTAGGAACCGGCCCTACTACGAAACTAAACCAACGAAATGGAGTCTTTCATGAAAACGTCAATCACATCCCTTATCGCTCTTGCCGGCTTAGCTCTGGTTGTTGGCTGTGCTCAGGAACCAGCAACTGAACCATCCTCAAATACCACACCCAGTGCGCCAGCAATCGACGGTTCACGGTTTCTACTGAAAACCGAGCCGGCAGACGCGGCTACTGTCATCGAAGCCAGGGAACAGGCTCAGGACGGTGCTGATGTCATTCTGGTCGGAAGAATCGGAGGCAGCGAGAACCCGTGGGTTGACGGTCGTGCCGCATTCTCGATCGTCGACCAGACGCTGAAGGCCTGCAGTGATATTCCTGGTGACGAATGTAAAAAGCCGTGGGACTACTGCTGCGAGACTCACAAGCTTCCAGCCTCCACCGCGCTGGTCAAGTTTGTCGACGCCGATGGTCAACCGCTGAAAGCTGACGCGAGAAAACTGCTTAGCCTGCGGGAACTGCAGACAGTCGTTGTCAGAGGAAAAGCGAAACGCGACGAAGCCGGCAACCTGACGGTTCTCGCCAGTGGCTTATTCGTGCGTGACATAAGTCAACCAGAGAACTGAGAGCTCCGAACAATGACCATTACTTTCCGGCGGTGTGATTATGAGTGTTGACCTGAAACAGCTTGCCATCGATCGAGGCGGTGCGGCGCGAGGCATCATTGCGCCACCGCGGCGCGTGATTTCACGATACGTTCTGCCTGTGGTTTTACTGACCGGTTTTGTCTGCATGTTTGCCTGGGCAGCACGAGACGCGTTTCTCCCTCGGACGAAAGTGACCGTCGTCCCGGTAAACTCCAGCAGACAGGAGATTCACACTTCAGGGACCCCGCTGTTCAAAGCCGCTGGCTGGGTTGAACCGCGACCGACACCGATTCGTGTCGCGGCTCTGGCGGAAGGTGTCATCAGGCAACTGCTGGTCGTCGAGGATCAGGCCGTCGCAGTAGGCGAGCCCATCGCGTACCTCGTAGACGACGACGCACGACTCAGCGTGGACGCAGCGAAGGCCACGTTGAATCTGCGAACTGCTGAACTGAAGCAGCGCGGTGCAACTCTTGATGCAGCCCTGACGAATCTCAACGAGCCAACTTACCTGCAGGCTGCGGCAGCAGAATCTCAGGCGAGACTGGCGAACGTCGAAACTGAGTTGGGTAATCTTCCATTTCAGCTCGCCGGAGCCGAGGCGAAGCTGCAATTCGGCGACGCCACGTTGAAGGCCCAATTGAACGCCGGCACCGCCGTTTCAGAAATCGAAGTCGACGAAGCTCGCAGCATGCGAGACTCGATGAAAGCGACATTCGACGAGTTGGCACGGCGGAAAGCGTCTTTACAGGCGGAGAGAAATGCGCTCGCGAGCAAGCGCGACGCCGAGCAGCGGCGTCTCGAACTGAAAACGGATGAACATCAGGCCGTCGAAGAATCTCAGGCTTTACTTCAGTCCGCCGCTGCGAACCTGGAGCAGGCCCGTGTGGCACTCGCCGAAGCTCAGCTTCGCTTCGATCGAATGACGATCCGAGCTCCGGTCGACGGGCGAGTGATGCATCTGCTGACGAGTCCCGGAACTCGTCTTTCCGGAGGGCAGGGACGGTTGGGTGACCGCGATAGCGGAGTGGTCGTCACGCTTTATCAGCCGAGCAAGCTTCAAATCCGAGTAGATGTGCGGTTTGAAGATCTTCCACAGACCGGCCGCGACCAACCTGTCCTGATCGAAAGCCCCGCCCTGCCACAGCCGTTACAGGGTCGCGTTCTGTTTCCCACATCGTTCGCGGACATCCAGAAGAACACTCTGTCGGTCAAGGTGGCCATCGATGATCCACCGGAAGTGATGAAACCAGACATGCTCGTCGACGTGACTTTTCTGAGCCCGGAGAAGAACAGCTCAACAGACTCCGATCACGCAGAACACGCTGCCCCAATGCGGATCTATGTTCCGCATTCTCTCATCCAGACGAATGAAGCCGGAACTTTTGTCTGGATCGCTGACCTGCTCGCACGCACGGCGCATCGACGGCGAGTTCAGATTCGAAAAACGTCGACTGCCCAGGACATGGTGGAAGTTACCGACGGGCTCAACATCGCCAGTCGATTGATCACTTCCGGATTCGAATCGCTTAACGACGGTGATCGCATCGAGGTGCTCAGCCATGCTCATTGAAATTCGGAATCTGACAAAGACGTTCCAGAAGGGCGACGAGATTATCACACCGCTGCGTAACGTCGATCTCGACATCGACGAACGGGAGTTCGTTTCGCTGATGGGTCCCAGTGGAACCGGTAAATCGACGCTGCTGAATCAGATCGCGGGGATCGACAAGCCAACTTCCGGAACAATCACGGTAAATGGAACCGAAGTCACACGGCTCTCGCGAACTCGACTGGCGAAATGGCGGGCGGCGAACGTCGGTTACATTTTCCAGACGCATAATCTCATTCCCGTTCTGACCGCGTACGAGAACGTCGAACTTCCACTGCTTCTGCTTCCATTCAGTCGTGCAGAGCGTCAGCGGCGCGTTCAGATTGCACTCGAAGCGGTGGAACTGCTGGACCGGGCAAGCCACTACCCGAGGCAACTGTCAGGCGGACAGGAGCAGCGGGTCGGCATTGCTCGGGCCATTGTGACCGATCCGACAATCGTCGTTGCCGATGAGCCGACCGGCGATCTGGACTCAACCACGTCAGCCCTCATTCTGGAGCTGTTGCAACGTCTGAACTCGCAACTGGGAACAACCTTGTTGATGGTCACGCACGACACCGATGCTGCAATGGTTGCCGGACGGCAGTTACGCCTGGATGACGGTCGATTGATCGCCGACTCCGCGACGCGGCTAACGGAGAAGAAAGATGAGTCGCGATCTGCATGAGGTGAGTTGAAACCGTCTGTAACCTGACATCTCTGGCTGAGTGACATTGATCATGTTGAAATTCGCACCGTACCTTCTGAAAACTCTGTGGCGGCATCGGGCGCGCACGATGCTGACGGTCAGCGGTTCGGCCGTCGCTCTATTCGTGTTCTGTTTTGTCGGATCGGTGCAACATGGGCTGGACAGTCTGACTTCGCAGAGTGAATCGACGTTGATCGTGTTTCAGGCGAACAAGTTCTGTCCAGCGACCAGTCATCTTCCTCAGGACTACGATCAGATCATTTCGAAGATTGACGGCGTGCGGGACATCGTGCCGATTCAGGTTTTCACCAACAATTGCCGAGCGAGTCTCGACGTGGTCGTCTTCTACGGAGTGCCGGCGGCAAAGGTGCGAACGATTCGCGACTTTACTCTTGTCGAGGGAAGCTGGAGCGAATTCGAAAACAGCCAGGACGCGGGGATCGTGGGTGAGACTGTCGCTCGACGTCGAAATCTGAAGCTCGGTACGAAGTTCAGCGTTGGCGATGTGAAAGTCACGGTTGCTGGCATATTCAAGAGCTCAAACAAATCGGAAGAAGACTACGTTTACACGCATCTGGATTTTCTGCAGCGCACACCGGGAATGGACCTGGTGGGAACGGTGACGCAGCACGAAGTGATCCTGGACAGTTCGGTCGACCCGAACGCGATCGCCCGGAAGATTGACGATCGCTTTCGCGGCGGACCGGTTGAAACGGACACCCGAACCAAGGGAGTCTTTCAGGCTTCGAGTCTTGCTGATCTGGTCGAGCTGATCGAGCTGTCGCACTACCTTGGGTACGCCTGCGTCGGTCTGATGACCATGCTGATTTCAACGACGACCTTCATGGCCGTTCAGGATCGAATCAAAGAACACGCCGTGCTGCAGACGCTTGGTTTCTCAGGCTATCTTGTGTTTGGACTGGTGCTCGCCGAAAGCGTCCTGATCAGTGTCGGCGGCGGTGTTGTGGGAACGGGACTTGCCATGCTGACCCTCGCTGGCTCCGGATTATCCGTTGGCGCTGAAGCAGTGACGATTGCCTTTACGCCGTCAGTCAAGCTCGCCATGGCGAGCCTGACAGGTTCTCTGGCCGTCGGTATCGCCGCTGGTTTGTTCCCATCCATCGCCGCTGCGCAATCCAACATCGTGGACGGTTTGCGACAGGCATGATGGAGAACGATTCCACCCGCCATGCCCGGCAAAAACATGCGATGACTTCGAGACGCAGCGATTCACAACCCGACGATGGCAGTCACCAGGCCATTAACCGTGGCTGTCGTCTCCCTGCGGTGCTTTATCGGGTTCATTAAGGGCTGTGGGATCAACCCCGTGGCTTTTCATGATCCCTTCGACGGTGGACTTCACTCCAGGCAGGTGAGTCGCCAGGGCATTGTAGGCCGATCGAGAAACGCTGATGACGTCGGTATCCGACTTCGCAATAACGGCTGCCGTTCGAGGCTTGTCGGAGACCAGTGCAATCTCGCCAAAGACTTCGCCGTGGCCGATGGTCGCGACCACTTTTCCGTTGACGACGATCTCCGCTTCGCCCTTGACGATGGAGTACAACTTGTCGCCGTAATCGCCCTGGTCGAAGATTGTTTCGCCCTTGTGAAAGTGTTCCTGAACGATCGATTGATTCTGGAAGATGCGGACCTGCGTGATGTCTCGTGGCAGAAGCAGGTCCAGCAACCAGTCAATGCCGATTCGAATCTGGCGATCGAAGCCGGGGAATTTCGAGAGATAGACAGTTCGCCAGAACACCCAGGCGACGATGCCTTTCATTTTGAAACCGAAGACTTCGGCAACGGCGGACATTCGCCCGAGCGAGGCCAGTTTGCCGAGGCCCGTGAAGCCAAACCGTTTCATCTTCGTACCGCGGATCGTCGCCAGGATGTTGTTAGCGCAGGTCTTCGCCTGACGCAGCGCATGCTGGGCCGTTGGTGGAGACGTGATTCCGTCAACCTGCGGAACCGCCGCACAGTCGCCTACCGCCCACAGACCGGGGTAATCAGGGACGTCCATGTTCTCCGTCACGACAATGCGACCTCGATCAAGTCCGCAGGGCAGACTGGTAACAAGATCATGCGGCGCGGAGGGAACCGTGGTGACAATCGTCCGCGACGGAATAACCACTGACTCCTTTGTCGCCTTGTCCACGACGATCGCCCCGTCTCCTGATACGGCCTTCAGACGAACGTTGAGCTGAATTTCGACGCCACGACTTTCGAGGATCTCCTGAGCGTAGATAGCCAGGCTCTCGCCAAGTTCCGGAAGAATTCGGTCGGCACTCTGCAGCAGCACGCAGCGAATCTCGTCCCGATGGATGCCTGGGTAGGCTTTGATGGCACTAATCAGGAAGTCGTTCAGCTCGGCAATGCACTCGACTCCGGAGAATCCACCGCCACCGACGACAAACGTCAGCAGCCGCTTTCGTTCTTCAGGGCCAGTCTCGATGGCAGCTTCTTCCAGAACGCCGACCGCCTGGTTGCGAAGCCGCAACGCGTCGCCCAGATACTTAAACGGAATGGCGTGCTCGCGCATGCCGGGTACGAGGTCGTAATTCAGCTTGGTGCCCAGACCGACCACCAGATGGTCGTACTCAAGGACGATCGGCTTCGGCACGTATTCCGGGGCAAGTCGCACCGTTTTTTTCTCGATATCGATCTCTTCGATCAGCCGAGTGTAAAGCTGAGCGTGTTTCGCCATTCGACGAATTGGCGTGATGCAATGCAGAGTTTCGATCGTGCCGGAGATGACTTCCGGCAGAAACGGCTGGAAAACGATGTAGTTTTCGTTGCTGACAATCGTGACTTCGATGTTTGCCCGCTCGGCAGCCGTCATCGCCTTTCCCAGGTACATCGCCGTGTAAACCCCGGCAAAACCGCCGCCAAGAATGAGAATCCTCTTCTTCCCGTTCGTAGTTACCATGTGGATTCCGTTCGTCCTGCGAATCGAATTGCGGTGCTCAGGGTGCCGACATTTCTGTCAACCAGAGAGATGAAGCCGGAGCATAACTCTGCGCAACCTGTTCGCCAAACGGGCCATCGACGCCGTACGGACGCGTCAGGTGCTTCATTCCGAAAAACGCATTCCGGCAGAACGTATTTTCGGCAACACTTCCGTCGCTCCACTTACGGACGTGTCGTGAACAACTTCCCAGTTTCACGCTGTCGTTTGGGAAGTTAATCCGCTCACATTCCTCGGTTCAAACCCGCACTGCTTCTGTTGACCAGTTGCCACAGCAAAGGAATGCTGTACTTCGTGAATGATTCCGTCTGGATTCGACGAGTTCCCTGGACTCTGATTGGCATAGCGAGCCTGCTATTCCTGATCGGCCTGAGCGCGATCGCGCGCGGTGACGAACTTTACAGACTCGGAGAATTCGCACCTCGGCAACGTATCTGGGCGGTCATGGGTCTGGGAGTTTTCATCGGTGCCGCGTCCTGGCCATATCACCGATTGAAGTGGCTGAGCTACGGGCTGTACGGCCTTTGTCTGGTGCTGCTGGTGGCCGTCTTCTTCATGCCCGCCAAAAACTACTCGCACCGCTGGATCCCGCTGGGCTTCATGAATTTTCAACCGTCCGAGCTGGCCAAGCTCGCCTTCATCGCGGCTCTCGCGCGATACCTGATGCACCGCGACAGCTTTCGCAACTGGCGGGGTCTGGTCCCTCCTTTTCTGATGACGCTGTTGCCGGTCGCTCTGATTCTGAAGGAGCCGGATCTGGGAACCTCGCTGCTGTTCTTCCCCGTCCTGTTTGCGATGTTGTTTGCCGCCGGAGCGCGGCCCAGGCACCTGACGACGATTGCACTGCTGGGCGCCATGACTGCTCCGCTGCTCTGGATGCAGATGAGTGCCGAGCAGAAATCCCGTATCGTGTCGGTGTTTACTCAGAAGGCGGGAGGCGAGACGCCCGACGACGACGGCTATCACCTGCACCAGTCCAAGCGAGTCTTCGCGCTGGGCGGCGTCTGGGGCAGTCAACTGGCTGGCATGCCGCTGCAGAGCCGCCGCGCTTACCACTTGCCGGAATCGAGAACCGACTTCGTGTTCTGCCTGGTCGGCGAGCGTTGGGGACTGGTCGGCTGTCTGTTGACGGTGACACTGTACCTGTTGCTCATCGGTCGAGGCCTGCTGATCGCCGCCAACACGCGCGAACCATATGGCAGACTGCTCGCAGTCGGGATTGTCGCGCTGATCGGTTCTCAAACTCTGATCAACACGGGAATGACTGTCGGACTGCTGCCGATTACCGGAATGACTTTGCCCATGATGAGCTACGGAGGTTCGAGCCTGCTGGCCACCTGTCTGGCTCTTGGTCTGCTGGTGAATATCGAGCTGCGGCCGAACTACGCCAACGGCACCGAGCCGTTCCGCTTCGTCGAGTGAGCAGCAGGATCGTCGCAGCCGATCGTGACGATCCCTGGCGTCTTCGCGATTTGGCGTCAAACTCACAATCATTCGAGTCAGCAAAGCACGAGAGGAATCGCACGATGAAACTGGGACTGATCAACTCGGCCTGGGCTCAGGCTGGTCGCGACACCGCCTGGGGAATTCAGAAGACGAAAGAACTCGGCTTCGACACGATCGACATCTTCACCGACCCGTTGGACATCGACGTTCGCGAACGACGACTGATCAAAGACGAGTGTGACCGCGTCGGTCTGCCAATCGTGTCGATCTGCTGCGTCGCCGTCGGGTTGATCGATTTCAATCCCAGCGTGCAACGGTTCAGCATCGATCGAGTCAAAGCGTACCTCGATCTGGCATATGAGTACGAAGCCAGGAACGTGCTGCTCGTGCTGGGAGAATACATCTGGGCACGAGAAGTCATTCCCCCCGCCGAGCAATGGAAGACCGGAGTCGCTAACTGCCGACTTCTGGCTGAGTACGCAGCGAGTCTCGGCGTCCAGATCGCCCTTGAGCTGGAGCCGTTCCCGCTGTCGCTGCTCAACAACGTCGACAACATGGCACGCTTCATCGACGACGTCAGCCACCCTGCCCTGCAGGCCAACATCGACATCTCGCATCTTCTGCTGGCTGATGTCGAGCCCGCAGAACTTCAAAAGCTGGCCGGCAAAGCGATTCACGTCCACATCTCGGATTGCGACGGCAAGGTCCACGGCGATCTGCCGCCCGGACGCGGAGTCGTCAACTTCCAGCCGTACCTCGAAGAGATCCGCAAGCTCAACATCGAAGGAGCGATCTCGATCGAACTGGAGTACTCTCCCGAACCCGAC
>JAQBWV010000116.1 GCA_027624335.1 Planctomycetota bacterium | reverse complement strand
GGGTCGGCCAGCCGCGATGTCACGTAACAGCTGGCAGATGACTCCCTGCGGAAAGTTGTACGCTTCAATCTGCCCGGCAATCGCCATCCGCCCCAGTCCGGGAGCGAGCCCCCAGTGTCCGCCGATAACTCGCCGAACAAGTCCAGCGTGGGCGAGGTGATTGAGACCTCGTGTCTGACCGTCTCCCTGCCCGGCAGCGTAGACGAGCGTCAAATCGCTTGGTCCGGCACCGGCTTTGAAACGCCGTTCGATGGCGGCGGTCAAGGCTTCTGCGTGAGCGGCCCCGACAAAGCCCCCACAGGCGACGGTCTGGCCGTTCTCGATCAGACTCGCCGCGTGATCAGAGTCGCACAACAATCGCTCGATGCGGGATGTCATGAAAGACTCCTGAGGATCTGCTCTGTGATGCGACTACGCGGCTTAATCAAAGTCTGCCGCGCTGGCTTCGAGCATTGACATAAGTGCTCGAAACTCGCCGCCGTGTGCGAGCAGTTGACCACCCTGGCTGCGCCTGCGTTGAAGCTCTTCGCGCGTTGCAACCGGACAGCCCCAGGCCTTGCCATGCCGCGCTGCTGCTGCGGCAACCTGTTCGAAGGCAGATTCCATAGTCATATCGCCGGTCGAATGTTTGAGGCGAAGTCCCAGATCTCCGGGGCCGACAAACATGGCATCAACGCCCGGCGTGGCGGCGATGGCGTCAACATTCTCGACGGCTTCCGGAGTTTCGATCTGCACGACGAGGAATGTTTCTTTGTTAGCTTGCTCGGGAAAGGTTTCGTAGTCGTCGATCAGAAAGTCGCTGTCCAGTCCTGCGCCGTCAATTCCTCGATTTCCAATCGGTGGAAACTTGACCGCGTCGACCAGCATCTGAGCTTTCTCTGGTGTTGACACATGTGGAATCATCAGGCCAGCTGCGCCGTCCTCGAGGTACCGGTAAAGACGAGTCTTCTCCAGCGTTGGGGCACGCAGCATGATGTCGATATCGGACAGGTGGGCAAACGCCAGAAGTGACTGGACCTCACGCTCAGAGATCAACCGATGTTCGAGGTCCAACCAGATACAATCGAATCCGTAATGTGCCGCGTGCCTGACGTACGACGGAATGAAATGCCCGAGTGCACACATGCGAACGGTTTCGTTGTTTCGAATTCGAGCGAGCGTCTTGCTTTTTCTCATGGGAGTGTGATTCCGGCCTGTGTGGCACTGGCGCTGCCAGTTAATTGGGGGGAAAAGAAACGGCTTCTTGATCTTCAAGACTGTATTGCAAAGCGACGGTACCGACGGAGCCAGTGTCACACATTGGAGTCGTTCGCCGAATGCTGAATGCCGCTTGTTAAACGTCGCACAGTTTGACAGCTTCAGTCAGACCGACAAGTGCGTCCCGGGTCGGGATAAACTCCTGGCCGACGTAGCCCTGGTAGTCGATATCGACCAGCTTCTGCATGATCGCCGGATAGAGGATCTCCTGCTTCGAATCCAGTTCTCCGCGTCCTGGATTTCCTGCCGTATGCACGTGTCCGATGATGTCCTGCATCTCGCCGATTCGACGGATGACATCTCCGTTCATGATTTGAACGTGGTAGATGTCGAACAGCAGTTTGACTCGTTCCGACCCGACACTACGCAGCATCGCAGCAACTTGATCGACGTTGTCGCCCTGGTAGCCGGGATGTCCTTTCATCGGGTGAGAGTCGTCTCGCGTGTTGAGATGTTCGAGGCAGATCGTAACGCCTTTTTTCTCGCCATATGCGGCGAGCGTCTTGAGGCCTTTGACGCAATTCGCCATGCCTTCTTCGAGGGGGATCTCGCCGCTGGTGGGATCTTCTGCGTCCCGCCATTTGTAACCGGTGAACGCGATGACGCTGGGGAAGCCGGCATCCGAGCAGTCGTCGATCATCTTTTTTGTGTGAGTGATGACTTCATCGTGGTAGTCAGGATTGTTGAGCCCCTTGATGAACGGTGCTCCGGGCATCCCGTTCGGAGCGATTGCACAGGTGAGTCCGTGTTTTTTCAGGGTTGGCCATGTTTCCGGACCGCAAATCTCAACGGACTGACAGCCGAGATTCTTCGCAATAAGGCACGTCCGTTCGATATCCCATTTGTCGCCCGCCACGTTGAAACACCAGAAGACAACAGACTGTTTGATTCGACCGTTCACGACAGCTTTCTCCGATCGTGCAGCTGCCGCCGTAAGAGGCGACACCAGCGCCGAAATCGCCGCCGCTCCCGCTGCCCGGTTGAGCATGTCACGTCGTGTGAATCCGCTTCCGCTGTCGTTCTGCTGTTGAGTCATGTTGTTTCTCCTGAGTACGTTTGCCGGTTCACGCCGGGCAATGATTTCGACTTCTCTTCGTTTTGGCCAGTCTCAGCCGCCGCTTTCAGCAGAATGCTCTGGATGAGCTTTCTGATGTGGGGCGATCTCGTGACCTGGCCTCCACACTGTTAACACCGATGATGTCACGGTCGGAAAGTGTTCAGTCGTCGGGGCAGGGATCAATCAGGCGACATTGGGTATGGGTCGGCGAATGAGCCGAACGCTCCCAGGCCGCCGTCGACTTCCAGATCGGTCGCCGTGACAAACGAAGCGGCTGCGCTGCTGAGCCACAGAACGGCAGCGGCAATTTCCGCAGGGCGACCGATGCGACCAATCGGGTGCCGATTGGCGAGTTCCCGTTCGCCTCCTTGAGCTGCCAGGCTGGCTCGTACCAGCGGCGTGTCGATAGCTCCGGGAGACACAGACACTACTCGAATGCCGTCTCGAGCGTACTCGACGCCCCACTGACGAGCCTGTTGCAGGTTCGCCGCCTTGATAGGACCATAAGCCGGAACCTGACGAGCCGTTCGGTGAGCCTGACCGCTGGCCATGTTGACGATAACTCCGCTGCGCTGCTGCTTCATGACTCGTACAGCGTGTTTGGCGAGAAACGTGTAGCCGGACAGGTTGATGCTCAGCATTCTGTCCCAGAGTTCTGCTGGCAGTTCGTCGAGAGCGACGTACGAAGCTGGAGGTTGAATTGCGGCGTTGTTGACGAGGACGTCGAGACCTCCATAAGTCGTCACGGCGAAATCGACGGCGTTCAGACAGTCCGGTTCAACGGAAGTGTCGCCTCGAACAAAGTCGATGCCGGTCGGAAGACTGTCCGCCGCGGCGTCATCGACGTCGAGACACACAACCGCCGCGCCGGTTTCACGGAATGCTTCGCAGACCGCTCGACCGATTCCATTCGCGCCGCCGCTGACAAGAACGACTCGACCGGTGTTGTTATGGCTGACGGTACCGACAGGACGCTGTTCGCTCATATCTTAAAAACCCGTTTAAGCACCGGTTGCGGATGTCCTGCAGGCGTGAATGCTGGCAGAACCGTGATAGTGCGATTTCGTAAGATAACTCGCTGAAATGAGCTACTTTGACTGGAGATCCCAGACGGGATCGAATTCAACGGGCGGCGATTTAATGAGCTCGATCGAGCGGCTCATCAGACTCAGGCTGGGCAGGTCGAAGGCCGAGGCAGTCACGGCCAGAAGTGGATTCAGTGTCTGACATGCCTGTTGCCATTTGCCGGATTCGTACAGAGCCAAAGCCGCCTGGTAGATGTCTCGCTGCTGTCGCCAGTCATCGTCCCCTTCACTCTTCAGCTCGAACAGTGAAACGGGTTCAGTAATACCGACAACTCGAACCTGGCAGATGCGGCGAGTTTCGATCGACGGGTTCAGCTGAGCGTGAACGTCGCCGGTAATCAGAATCGGAACTCCCAGGTGCTTCGTCGCTCCTTCCACTCGACTGGCCAGATTTACGCAGTGCCCCAGCGGTCCGTAATGCGGTTTCTCGTCGCTACCAGTGTTGCCGACCATCGCAATTCCCGTGTTAACTCCGACTCCGATGCCCAGTTCGGTATTCAGTTGGTCGCCCCATTCTCGATTGAGACCTGGCAACTCCTTCTGCATGGCCAACGCTGCCTGACAGGCCAGCGATGCATGGTCAGGCTGATCGACTGGCGCATTCCACATGGCCATCAGACCGTCGCCAAGATAGCAGACCGTCGTCCCATCGAACTGCCGCACACATGCGTTTAAGCGGTTCATAATGGATTGCACGAGGCGGCAGACGTTCTCGGCACCAATTCGCTCAGAGAGACGCGAAAAGTTTCTAATGTCGGCGAAAAGGACGGAGATCTCGCGGTCTCGGCCAGCCAGCAGGCCCGGATCGCGATCGAGTTCCCGCGCGACAACCGGCGACACAAACTGCTCGAACTGAACGCGGCGTCGTGCGGCTTCGGCCTCGCTCTGCACGCGTGCCAGACCAGTACCAACTACTGACGCAATCACCTGTACGAGCTGAGCTTCGAGATCCTGAATACCTCGCGATTGACTGATGGCCGTCGATTGTCGGGTTCCGTAAATTGCTCCGATGATTTCACTGCCGGCTGCATCGAACACAGGCGAAGCGACTGCTGACTCGACGTTCGTTAGACTTTCGGAAGCAGTACCCGGATCGTCGTCCAGTACAAACGTGCGTCGCTGGTCGACGACGTTCTGCAGGATCGTTCTGCTGAAATGCAGTGAGACATCGGGAGTCGCGGCGTGACCGGAGAGAATTCGCCAGTCTTTTTCGGTACGCAATAGAACGAGTCCACAATCCAGACCGATGAGGTCTACGATGGCTCGAGCTGTTTGCTCGTAGAAGGCGTCTGATCCCGGTGCCGCTTTCTGGATATTTACCAGCGTCTCGAACCAGCCAATCAGAGTGCTGCTGTCAGGGACGCCGTCAAATTTGAATCCGGGAGCTGATCCCCTGCTGGAAACCGGCGACGATATCGGTCTCAGTGATGAACCGTGAGTGGCCGAAGCCGTCGGCGACTGCACTTCAATCTGCGTTCGGCCAGCCGTCAGGCCGATGGGGAAATTGACGAGCAACTCAGAGCCGGGGCCAATTAATGTTCCGTCCGCGAGAGTGACAGACACCTTGCTGCTGACGTTCTGAATTCGAACGGTGTCCGGGTCAAACTGCTGAATGAGCAGTTGATCGCGCGAAACGAAGTCATCAATCAGGACAACTTGTCTGGCGCCAGCCAACGTCGGGCTGCGGCCAAACTCCACCGGGCCGCTGTCTTCGTGACTGAACTGCTTACGCTGTTGCGAGTTGACGAAAGAAATCTGGAGCATACTGGTTCGCTGTGAGTCCGGGCTCGGGCAGAAGGGCTTAGGTGGTCGCTGGAGACAGAGTCTGTCATCGACGCTGCACCTTGTGTAGCGATGATCAATCCAGAAGTAACTTCCGCACTCGGACGACTGGCAGAATCGCCACAGGGTTACGCACCGTAAGAGTCAGGCTCGGAACACGTCGTTTGCAAAAATAAAACGCCCCGGCCTGTCGCAGGAGAGGCCAGGGCGGGAAATACTGGCGTGGCTTGAGTTCTTCGGACTAAATCAGTTCTCCGATGACCTGACGATTATCCACCAGGTACTGCGGTCGGCCATTCTGATCGATCAGCGTTATCGCGTTCGGGTCGATTCCCAATTGTTGATAGACGGTGGCAAATACCTGCTGAATGTGTACAGGCCGATCCTGAGCGACTTCACCCAGTCGATTGGTTGCCCCGATGTACTGACCGTGTTTGAGGCCACCGCCCGCAAGGAAGAACGACGCGGCCCGGTTCCAGTGGTCTCGACCGGCTGTTCCGTTGACTCGCGGTGTTCGGCCAAACTCACCCGACATCATGATGATGGTGTCGTCGAGTCGACCTCGAACGTCGAGGTCCTCGATCAGAGCGCTCATGGCTCGGTCTACGTTTGGCAGTTTCGTGCTCAACGATTTGAAGTTGTTCTGATGCGTGTCCCAGCCGCCAATGGTGAACGAGACACACCGGGCACCGGCTTCGATCAACCGCCGCGAGAGGATAAAGTTCGATGCGTCCCGGTCCTGCGGCATTCCGTAACGCTGCAGACGTCTGGGATCTTCGTTGGTGGTGTCGAGTGCCCGCGCGACGTCGCCGGACGTAATCAGCGAAACCGCTCGTTCTGTGAAACTGTCCAGCGCGGTCATCATCCCCGAACCATCAATATCGCGCCGCAGTGTGTCGAATCCGCTGAGCAGTTCCCGACGATCGCCAAGTCGACCGCGAGAGACATCACGGTTCAAAGTCAGATTGGCCTTGCCGGTTCCATCAGGACGGTAGCCAGCAAAGACCTGTCCGAGAAAACCTGGGCGAGTGCCACCGGACAGGTCGACAAAAGTTGGAGCTGAACTTGTCGCTGTCGTCTGAGCCGGGCCGAAAACTTTCGACATGACGGATCCGATACTCGGTCGACCGCCGAGCGATTCCAGCGACTTCAGCGGCCATCCAGTGTCCGACTGCGCGTTCGAATGCTCATTGTTCATGCCAGTGATTGAGCGAATGGCGGTAATACGATCGCCCATCCCGGCCAGCATCGGCATATGCTCGCAGATATCGAAGCCTGGAATGCTTGTGTTGATCGGTCGAAACTCGCCGCGGAACTCCTTCGGAGCGTTCGGTTTCAAATCGAACATATCCATGTGCGATGGTCCACCGCTCAGGATGATGTTGATAATCGACTTGCCGGTGGCCTTCTGCCCGGCTTGAGCTTCGGCTCTCAGCAGGCCCGGCAACGACAGGCCGCCAGCCGCGAGCGCTCCAATGCGAAGAAATCCGCGTCGATCAATTCCGTCACAATGTCGGTATCTCTGTCCGAACCAGTTCAACATGCGAATGCCCCAAGTGATGCGTTTATTGAATTTACAGGGAACCAGGTTCCACCTTTTGACGAGCCACCATACCAGACATATCAAAGTATATCTATCGGAAGAAGTCCCGACGAATCGTTCATCAATCTGGCCTGCCAGCCGTCGGATGACAGAGCATCGCAATCGGCGTAAGCCATTTTGGCCACTGTATTGGTCGTTGACGAATGCGAGCGTCGTTGCAAGGTGGGACGCAAAGCCGTATGACGGTCGAAGAATGGCCAGGCAGTGCCTGATGGGTGACTCCGTTTCAGGTCTGCCGGTGAACGTCGTCAGTTCAGACTGCACAAGGGCCAGGTGAATTGCCGATTCCAGGCGACAGATGTCGAACTATCTACCAGTTCTGGAAAGGGATTGCCCTCTTTCTGACGATGCTGAATAATCCGTTGAAGTTTAGACGAGACTCCGACGGAGCGATTCACAAGGTGGAGTTAACGTTACCGGAATATCCCGGCAGTTACGGAAGGAGCCAACAGGATGCCAGTCTTCAACGACAATTCGCAGTCGATCGGTCGCACCCCTCTGGTCAAACTCAACCGCCTGACAGAAGGTCTGCAAGCGACAGTGCTGGCTAAGATCGAAGGTCGAAACCCAGCCTACAGTGTGAAGTGCCGCATCGGCGCTGCCATGATCTGGGACGCTGAGGCATCCGGAACGCTGAAGCCAGGCATGGAGGTTGTCGAGCCGACCAGCGGAAACACAGGTATCGCACTTGCCTATGTCTGTGCCGCTCGCGGTTACAAACTGACACTGACAATGCCCGATACGATGTCACTCGAACGAAGAATGATGCTCAAGACTTTTGGTGCTCATCTCGTACTGACGCCCGGCGCCGAGGGAATGAAGGGAGCGATCTCCAAGGCTGAAGAGTTGGCTGCCGATCCGAATTTCTTCATGCCACAGCAGTTCAAGAACCCCGCCAACCCCGCTATCCACACAAAGACGACGGGGCCGGAAATCTTTGAGGACACGGAGGGCAACGTCGACTACTTCGTTTCGGGAGTCGGCACTGGAGGGACCATCACCGGCGTGTCGCAGTATCTGAAAGGCGAGAAGGGGCTCAGCGTTCGATCAATCGCCGTCGAGCCGATCGAAAGCCCTGTCCTGTCCGGCGGCGGTCCAGGACCTCACAAGATCCAGGGAATTGGTGCGGGCTTTATTCCTGACATCCTGGACATGTCACTGGTTGACGAAGTCGTACAGGTTTCCAGCGAGGAAGCCTTCGCGATGGCTCCCAGACTCGCGATGGAAGAGGGGATCATCGCCGGGATCAGTTCGGGGGCTGCGGTGGCAGCAGCTTTGAAAGTCGCCGCACGTCCTGAAGCAGCAGGCAAAACCATCGTGGTGATTCTGCCGGACTCGGGTGAACGATACCTGTCGACCGCATTGTTTGAGTACGCGAAAGATTAGCCGGGTATCGCGACGGAATTCCAGAACGGGCGATTCGGAGCGAATATGTGGCGGCGATGATCAAGCATCGCGTTCCTTACTTCTTCCGGACGTCCAGACAAACGATTTCGTTGTCGTCTCGCAGGAACAGGCGACCGTTTGACAGCGAGGGTGCCTGTCTCGTCCTGCCGATTGCTCGGCTTCTCCCGAGTTCCCTGTAGTTGTCAGAGTTCGCTTGAATGACGACCAGTTCGCCCTTCATCGTGCTGGCAAACAGCTTGCCGTCGGCGGCGATCATGTTTCCTTTCCCAAAGCGAGTCTCTCGCCAGACAGACTCACCGGTGGCGGCTTTGATGCAGACGAGGTGCGTAACCGGGCCGGCGCTGCCGACGTTGTCAAAGGCGTAGAGGTAATCGCCGAGCTGAATCGCGGTCTGCCATTCCGTCCGCATCACGCTGCCGCCACCGGTGGATTCCCAGACTTTCGCGACTTTGAAGTTGTCGCCCTTTGATCCGATTTTCAGCATCGTGCTGCCGTGGTTTTCTCCAGCCGAGATCAGGACGTTGCCGTCGACAAGAACAGGCGTGGCAATGTTGCAGTCATAGTCGGTGCTGTAAGGGTAGCTCCACAGCGGGTCACCGGATTTCAGGTCGATCCCGGAAACAGAAGCTCCTTTGAACGCGACGATCTGCGTCCAGCCACTGATCGTCAACACGGCCGGCGATGAATAGCCGGCTGCTTCGCCTTTTCCACTTGTCCAGCGAGGCTCGCCGATTCTGCTGTCGCAGGCGACGACTGTGCCGTTCGTCGCTCCAGCAGTTACGACAACCGTGTCGCCAACGACGAGCGGCGAGCAGGCCATGCCGTAATCCGCCACTCGGCCACCGTGACGCTTCAGAACGTTGTGAGACCACTCGATGCTGCCGTCCGACAGTTTCAGCCGTGCCAGCGTCCCGTCGCCAGTGAAGACGAAGACCGACCCGCCAACGATCGCCGGCGTTCCGCGAGGCCCGTCGCCCTGGCCGTTCGCATAGGCAGTCGCCACGGGAGTGCTCCATTTCGTCGCGCCGGTTTCGACATTAAGAGCGATCACACGTTGTTGCCCGTCGGTCTGGATCAGCGTGCAGGCGGTGTCGCCGCTGACGACGACTCCAGACATGCCGACTCCTCCTTCCACACGCCACAGCTCTTTCGGCCCATCAGCCGGCCATTCGTCAATGAGTCCGGTCTCGTTCGAAACACCGGTCCGATCCGGTCCCAGAAACTGCGGCCAGTCCGCAGCTGACACGCGGGGTGTCACTCCCGAGAGAGTTGCCTGGACAGCGAGACCACACAGAACACTCGACGTAAGGAAGACTCGACGGGACTGCCGCATGGCGTACCACTCCTGCTGGATGATCGAACGGAAACTTAATGGCGGAATCCTTACAGGGTGATCACGCCTGATCAATGCTGATGCCGATGTGGTCCACTCGTGATGAATGATCGAAACATCGCTGCCCGCAGCTCATCTCGCAGTGAGTCGACAGTTCGTTAGACTTCCGCCTGGCGAAGCGATATCGCGCCACGCAGCAGGCTGGGGCCGCATGAGGTTCTCTGGAAAGTTGGCACACATGGACGCTGAAATCATTCCCACTGATCACGACGCTGATCGCGGCTCCGACAAAACGCAATGCCACACTGGTCGCAAGTGGCTGATTCGGATCAGTGTGACGAGCGTTCTGATGCTGTTCCTGTTCACTGCTACTCTGCCGACAATCGTGACAGTTTGCGGCCTGCAGAATGCCATTCTTGCCGGAGCCACTTCAGACCAGGAGCTCTCGGCCTCGGCGAAATCAGCATCACTGGCGTGGTTCACTCCCGTGACGTTTCGGGACGTTGACGTCAAACGCGATGACAAATCGTGGGCGGTCAGCACGCCAACGTTTTCGACGGACAAATCACTGCTGGACTTATTGCTGGGGCTTCCCGACATCGGCAGCATCACTCTGGATCGGCCTGTGGTCGTGCTGCAACCGGTCGCCACGCCTCAGACGACGGACGAAGACGACGAACATCCTGAATCGAGCGCAACGTATCCGCCCATGAAGGCGATCGTGCGCGACGGTTCCGTCGAAATTCGCCTGCCTAATGATCCTGAGCCAGTCATCTCGGTCGACGGAATTTCATTCGTCGCTCGAACCGAAACGATCTCTGGCACGAGCCTGTTGATCGTCGAACCAGTCAAACTGTTTGACAGGAGAAAACTGACTCCGGAATTGTGCGACCAGGGTTTGCAGCTGATCGCCCCGATCCTGTCGGAAGCTGCGGTCGTCACTGGAGAATTGACTGTTGAACTGGATGGCTTTCAGATGCCGATCGGAACGATCACTCAGGCAGAACGAGTTCACCTGACAAAGATTTCCGGCCGGCTGATGCTGCATAAAGTGGAGACCGGCCTGAAGAATCCGTTGCTGGCTGAAATTGCGTCGGTGCTGTCCATGATGTCTGGCGGGAAATTCGCGACCGTCCGGGCTTCAGAAGAAACGCAGGTCATTTTTCGGGTTGAGCATGGACGTGTCCATCATGAAGGCCTGACGCTGCTGATTCCTGAACTGTCCAGAGACTTGACCATCACGACAAGCGGGTGGGTCGATATTGAAGAGAATATCGACATTCGAATTCTGGCGAATCTTTCAGGGCTGATACCGTCGCGGATCGGCATTCTCACAGACCTCACACAGGCTCCGCTCGAGCTGCACATGACGGGAACATTGACGAACCCGCATGTCAGCCTGCCTGGCGGACGCAACATCCTTGACGAACTGGCAGGCAGACTGACCGGTGGCGATACGACCAGATCCTCTGGTGAGAATCGGAATCTGACCGGGGCGATCACGGACCTTGTCGGCGGTCTCGTGGGGGACTCGAACAGCAAGCCTGACATGAAGAAGGCAACTCGCGGAATCTTCGATCTGATCCGCACGTTTCAGAACGACAGTAAAGCTGGCCCGCAGAAGTAATAATCCTCGCACCAGCGACTTGGCGCGAGGATTTGACAGCGACATTCGCTTCGTCCGTTAAAAATCGCCGAGTTGTTCGCCATCATAGCGCGTGCCCAGAAACCGAAACGTGTCGTAGTTGATGTTCTCGTTCAGGAACACAACGTGCCCGTCTGCGAGCAGGAAATGGGCTCCGCCCACGTGGCGGCTGGAGAAGTGCACAATATGGTTCGTGTTATTATGCACGCTATGCATTTGCATCATGCCCATCATTGCCGGTTGCCCGACGTGCCCAAGTATCAGCGACGATGACGCTTCGGTCATCGCTGGCATCATCATCATGCCGGCGCTACGCGCGGCGATGCCTGGAATGGCTGCGTACCAGGTCGAATTCGCAGCGACCATCATTGACGGGTTGTTCGCGTCGAACTGGTGCTGACTGGCTCGCTCGCCAGCCATGATTGTGTTTGACGTTCCGTCCGTAATGTCTCGGAAACGGACGCTGCTGTTGCGGTAAAGAATCCCCTTGCCAGCAGGGTTGCCGGGCGTCATCGAGAGACTTCCGTAGCCGATGATGCCGACGTAATTCGATGTCGCCAGCTCCATCGGATCGCCCAGCGAATCATTAATGACTGCTCCGCCGCTATCGACCATGGTGAATCGCTCGCCAGAGGGATCGGACGGACAGCGAAACATCGCCAGCGAAGTCTGACCATGCTCAAGATTGTGGTCCTCATCAGAGTCTTCGGAAAAGTCGAAGTGCTCGTACAACGGAGCCTGATCAGCAAACGGCAGGATCATCGTCGCCCACGAGAAACCCAGTGACGTTTCTGCCGACGCCGGATCGGTCATTGAGACGCCGCCGGAAACGTATCCTGGCGGCAGTGTGCTGTGGACATCGCTGTAATTGTGGAGCGCCAATCCGATCTGCTTTAGAGCGTTCCGGCACTGCGACCGGCGAGCGGCTTCGCGAGCCTGCTGCACGGCAGGCAGCAGTAACGCAATAAGGATCGCAATAATCGCGATTACCACAAGCAGTTCGATCAACGTGAATCCACGACGCACGCGCGTGCGGATCTTCAGTGACAAAATCATTTTCTGAATCCTGAGGTTCATTGTGAGTGAAGGCCGAGCGCAGACCGACGGCGGCAACGCTTCGGAGTTTCACGGCAGCGCGCAAGAGACTGAAGCCGCGAAAATAAAAAAAGTTTCACTTACGAGAGAAACTCAGGCGGCGGAGTCGGCGGCGTCAACCTGGTGACACACCAGCAGACGCTGACTTCAGGCAATCTCGGATCGGACTGCCGAGCCGATCGTTCTTCGACTGTGGGCAACACTGCAGGCTCGGAACTGGCAACCAGTCCGAGGCGATGTTTGCCTCCACAACCGCAGATTTCGGATTCGAATGTTCGGGGCGGTTGAGGTGATCGAGCCTGGCCGTCGACCGTCTTTCGTGATCCTGCATACTCGCCTCCACCAACGCAGCCACACCCCTGCTTCACTTTCGGCCCGCAGCAGCAGCCAGCAGTCGTCGAGTTAGCGAGATCGACCACGCAACAGCCCGCGACAGCTTCTGAATCAGCGCTCCGCACGCTCGACAACTCAGCGACCAGACCCGGTAGTAACAGCTGGCTCACCAGGCATAAACATACGCATCCACTGACGATCGAAGACCGTCGTCGGAGTGTTGCCATCTGGTGTGTTGTGAATCGGGGGGCCATTGATAATTGATAGAGGTCAATAATTGTCGCGAATACTTCTGACAGAGAACCCATACATTGGGGTGGCGGGATAGACGCTTCCTGAGATCAACGTGACAGGGTGTCCTGAGGTGAGGCACGGATTAGGACGATTCTACTTCCCGCTGTCAAATCTCACTCGTGGCCGCGTGAGGTATATGATCAGTCAACACAGCCCGTCCACGAATGCAGTCCCTCTTCAACACTGGCCATTCCCCTGTCGTGAAGTCACAGGTATTCTGCCTGCATCATCGTTCAGCCAGCGTGAGGAGTTCATCGAATGCCGGAACAGTTGTTTGATCGCCTGCGAGAGCTGCGACAACGTGTTCGGTATGTGCTGTGGGTTTACGGATTCTGCTGCCTGACAGTGACGTTCTTTCTGACGACACTGTTAGCCGGCAGTCTCGATTGGCTGTGGCACCTGGACGAGTCCGGGACGCGAGTCCTGCTGGGGCTTGGAATTCTTGGCGCGTCGGTCTGGGTGGGATGGCGGTTTCTCTGGATTCCGCTGACCACTGATTTCTCGAATGCCGAACTGGCATCGCGAATCGAGAAGCATGATCCGACGTTTAACGACAGCCTCTCCAGCACCGTGCAGTTTCTGGAAAGCGGACAGGACGCGCAGATTGGTTCGCCGCGGTTACAACGGCTGGTGATCAGTCAGACGCTGCAACGATTACATCAGATCAGCGTGGAAAGCATCATCGAGACGAGACCGGTTCAGAAAGTTGCCTGGTGGGCGGTGGGAACCTGCGCGTTGATCAGCCTGGTGGTGGGCCTCAATCAGGCTGATGCAGCAACGGCGATGAGTCGGTTGCTGTTTCCGTTTTCGTCGATCCCCTGGCCGAGAGACGTTGAACTGCGGTTTGTCGACAAGCAATTGCGACCGCTCGAAGCCAGCATGAACGGTGGTCTCACAGTCGTCCAGGGCGAGACGCTGGAACTCTTCGTGGAGAACCAGCGAGGGGCTTTGCCTGTGGACCTGAAGCTCGTCCATCGTCGTTCAAACGGAAAAGTCATTCGGGAACCAATGCGACAAACCACGCTGTGGGATGGTGATGGACTGGCGCGGGAAATCGGCGGCGCGAGTCTGCACGTGACGAACGGTCCGCTGTTTTTCTGGGCTCGCGGCGGAGACGGCGAAACAGTGCCGTTGCAGGTCGAAGTTGTTCCGCCGCCGAAAATTGATCGCCTTCAGGTGTCAGTAACGCCGCCTGAATACACAGGACGGGCGGACCGGACGCTGCCTGAAGGTGTCGGACATGTCGACGGATTCGCCGGAACTCGTGTTGCCGTGCAGGCTCACAGCAACAAGCCGCTGAAGTCTGCAACTCTGCATCGCAAGGACGCTGCTGCTCAGGCACTTTTGGTTTCCGATGATGGACTGACGGTCTCCGGCGAGTTCTCGATCGACAATCCGGTGAACGGTTCCTGGTGGCTCGCCCTGCGGGATCGACACGGGTTCGAGAATCCCGATGCCCCGAGATACGACCTGCGCATTGCTGCTGACGACGTTCCGTCCGTGACCATCGAGCTGCCGGAAGCTGACATGCTGGTAACCTCGATCGCGAAAGTCCCGTTTCGTGTTCTGGTTCGTGACGGCCTTGGAATTCGAGCGGCATGGTTGAGTTACAAGGCGTCGCAGTCCGGTAGTGGTCAGCTGCCGTTCGTCGACGCTGCCAGTGATGCCAGAGATTCCGACAGTTCCCCAGGCCAGACTGGTGACGGTGAAGGTAAGCTTCTTGAACTGGTGAAAGAGCCTGAGCGGTTGAAACACTCGGTGTTCGGGTCTGATCCCGCAACAGCTGCACCCGAGGGAACCATTGGTCGGTTGCCGCTGTTCGATTCTGAAGATCGCCCCGAGCAGGTTCGACCCGAACTGACCTGGGATCTCGGTCCGCATAACTGGCAACCTGGCACGCACATCGTCGTCCACGCTGAGGCATCCGACTGGTACGACCTCGGAGGTGATCACTTTGGGACAAGCAATCCTCGAACGTTGATCATTGTCAGCGAAGAAGAGAAACGTTCCGAGTTGACTGATCGACAGGCAGCTTTGCTGCTGGATCTGGAACGAGCGACGGCGAATCTCGAGGCAGGCCATCAGAATACAAACGAGCTGCTACTGCAGATCGATGAGGCCGGCACTTTACGTCCTGAAGACCTGGACCTGCTCAAACGCATCGGACTGGATCAGCGGCAGATTGAATCTCGACTGACTGATGGGACTGACAGCCTGCAGAGACAGGCTCGATCCATCCAGCGGGAACGGTTAGCGAATCTCATCAAAGACGCGGCGGCAGAATCACTCCTGGATTCACTGACGGACGAACTGGACCACTTTCGGAATGACACGTTCCCCAAAATCGAACAGAAGCTGACCGAAGCCCGCAAGTTGAGCGTTGCCGACGAGCAACCGCCCTCTCGTAATTCACAGCAGATTAAGCAGGCGCTGACGTCGGTGAGCGACCACCAGAAGGAAGCGATCCGCAACCTTCGCGGACTATTGAGTGATCTTTCGCATTGGCGAAACGAACGCAACCTCAATGCCGACATGCGAAACATAACCAGCGACCAGCAGGAGCTGACTCAGTCAACTGCCAAAGTCGGGCAAAGCACACTGACGCGTTCCGAGGCTGAACTGACTGATCAGGAACGAGCGGACCTGGCAAAGCTCTCTGCTCGCCAGCAGAAGGTGGCTGAGGAAGTCGAGGAATTTCGTGAGCAACTTAAGAACAGCGTCGCAGCGAGTGAGAAGTCTCAGTTGGATATCGCACAGGCGTTCCAGAAAGCGCTCGACACACTCGAAGAATCGGCGTTAAGCGGGCAAATGCGGCAGGCTGCGACAGACGTCAAACGAAACCGAGTGGGAGACGCCGTCCGGGCGCAGCAGAAAATCGTCGAGACGTTACAGAAGATTCAAAATGAACTCGACCAGCGGGAAGTGACCGACTCGGAAACGCTGCTCAAGCAACTCAAAGCAGGTCGCCAGGATCTGGCGGCGACACGCGCACTTCAGGAAACTCTGCAACAGAAAGTGGAAGACGCCAGCAACATTCAGGACCAGGCCAAACGGGAACAGCAGCTTGAACAGCTCCGGCATGAACAGCAGCAAGTACGTGAATCACTCGAAGAAACTCTGCGACGACTTCAACGATTACAAAGCTCCTCGGCAAGCTCCGCAGGCCGAGCAGCGGAACGGATGAACGATGCGGAGTCAAATCTCGCTACGGGTAACACAGCAGACGCTCAAAAGGCCATGCAGGAAGCGCTCGACGATCTTGAACAGGCCGAGCGGGAATTGGCCACGGATCAGAAACATGCGGAGGAACAGCTGGCTCGCGAGCAACTTGAGAATTTAACCGATCAACTGGCAAGTCTGCTCGCTCGACAGAAAGCGACGATCGGCGAAACGCAGCGTTTGCAGCTTGAATTCGAAGCTGCCGGTAAATGGTCTCGTGCTCGGCTGAAATCGCTTCGCGACCTGATCGAGACGCAGCAAAACCTGCGAGATGAAACTGCAGCCGCTGCTGATAATCTCATCGCCGTCGAGATCATCGCCCTGAGTCTGCGTGGAGCCGTTCAATTCATGCTGGAGACGATCGAGCAACTTAACGAGCGAAACACCGGTTCAGAAACGGTCGCCCTGCAACAACGCGCCGTGCGCCGCTTTGAAGGGCTGATCGAAGCCCTCGCGAAAGATGAATCCAGCGCTGAAAGTGAGCACCAGTCAGGACAGCCTTCTCAGAAAGGTCAGCCATCGGACCCGGCAGGCGACATTGTGACATTGATCGCACAGTTAAAAGTGATTCGAGGTCTGCAGGAAGACCTGACCGTAAGGTACAAAGAAATTCGACACCGTTCGGCACCAGATTCTGCGTTGACGGATGATGACCAGCAGGAACTACAGTCCATTGCAGAAGAGCAGGATCTGATCGCGGACCTCATACGCGAATTGACATCGTCATTCGGCGAGCCTGACGTTGAGGCCGACGTGGGCGTCCAACCTGCGGAACCGGATGCCCGCTAATTGGACATCGCCTCTCTTGAGTATCGAAAAGGCGCAGGGTGCGTGAAACGCACCGGATTGCGGTTGGAGCCTGCTCGAAATGGTGCGTTCCGCTTCGCTTCTCGCACTCTACGCGATGATCGTCGAAACTCGTTATGATCACAGCGTTTAATTGCCGTGTTTCCTGCGAAAGTGGCGATGCCCGTCAGGAAACCGTGACTGATTTGACTTCCGGATCTTAGTCGCGTCGAGCCGGTGGGTTTTCAAAATGAGAGCGCAGGTACGTCAGACAAGTCACATCAGCATGACCAGATCGTCGAGCGTTTTCAGACGCTGGTAAACTCGGACGACGTCCCGCGGCGATTCAACAATCAGCGTCAGCGTTACCGAGACGTGACGTCCGTTGGGAGTCTGCTTCACCGAGTAAGGCGGCTCATCGTCCAGGCTTAACTCATCGGCGACAGCCAGGATCACGGACCGAGCAAAGCTTGCGGGGTTACCACCAATCACTTTGAACGTGTAGAGCCCCGGAAACTGGTGGTTGATCTCGAGTGACTCAATCAGTGAGTCGAAATTCGGATGAGCGGGCACGTCGTCACCAGTCGGGATCGGCATCGCAAACTCACCTGCATTCAGTTGACGCGGCCTTGCGGAAGTGCAGCGTCGGGCTCCGCGAAGCTCACCGACTCACTCGAATGCTCCACAGCACTTCTTGTACTTCTTGCCGCTGCCGCAAGGGCAGGGATCGTTGCGACCGACTCGTGTGCCGCGATTGCGGATTGGCTCGACCGCCTGTGTCGACTGGCCCGGTTCCGGGCCGGGGTCCATGTCGTTCCTTCCGTCGTAGCTGGCCGACGGTGAAGCCGACGATCCTGTCTCTGATATCGATCCGGCGGATTCATGGACGACATTGGTAATTTCCCACAACGATCCCACGAAGTTGGGGCTCTCGTGCTCGAGTCGGAAGATCGACGCCGTCACCTGGGTCCCAATTCGATCCCACATTTCGCCGAAGGCTTTCATGCCCTCACGGCGGTATTCAACCTTGGGATCCTTCTGGGCATAACCGACCAGACCAACCGCTGATCGCAAGTGGTCCATGAAGTACAGATGATCTTTCCAGGCGGTGTCGAGGATTTCAAGAATGACCGACCTTTCCGCCTGATGCAGTTCCGGACGGAACCGCCATGCGAGCGCTTCGAGTAGTCGCTCCTGAGCGCTATGGCGACTGAGTTTCGCGAACTCGCCCGCAACGAACGATGAGTTCAAAGTCGAGTTGGACCAGTCAACGAGTCCAGCGACGTTCTCCAGCGCGGACACTCGGGCTTCTCCGGGGGCGACTCCATTGAGTTCGCCATAGACACTGTCGAGCAGTCGGTTGATCTCGGTCGTCATCTCTCCACGTTCGAGAAACTTTCGACTGCCGTCGAGCAGCGTCTTTTCGAAGTTGGTCGCACTTCCCAGATCTTCAGGATCGAGCCGCAATTCGAAGCGTTTGTTGGCCCAGCGAACCAGCCCGTCACGGTCCATTCGCTCACCGCCGCCGTCGCGAATCGTGAATCCCTGAAACCCGACAGTCACCGGGAACCGAACTTCTTTTTCATGATACATCTCGCGTACGCGCTGTCTGATCAGCGCGATCGCGTCTTCTGGCTCCAGCCCATTCAGATCGTTCGGATCGATCTGAAGTGTGTACTGCTGCTGCAGCCAGCCCGTGAGCGACACGGCGCCCCAGTCCTCTCGGTGAAACGTTTCCAGGGGAGTCAGGTCATAACGATCGATGGCTTCGCACGCTCGGGTGTAAAGATAAACGTGGAGGTCTCGACGCCCAACTTTCTTCAGTTCACGGTCATTCGTATTCAATCCGAACGTCGTGTTGACCCAGCGCGACTGCGCCTGCCAGTTCCATTCTGACTCGTCGTCGAGTTCGGGCAGATTCTCTTCGAGACTCTCAGCGATGCCTTCGTCTGCCTGTCGCCTGGCTTCCTCGACGACAAACATCTGCAGCAGGTCCAGTGGCATATCCCGGACTTCGTCCGGCGTAATCTCGATGTGAATCACCGCCGAGCACCATTCGCAGATCGTCTTCCAGCGGTACTTCCGATCGAGCACCTGTTCGGTCAGTTGCTCGACCTGACGATCGATCATCTCCAGAACCAGTTCTCGACAGATGCCGCCGTCCAGAATCCGTTGTCGGTAGCTGTAGACTCGCTTTCGTTGCTCGTCCATCACCTCGTCGTATTCCAGCAAATGTTTACGCGTTTCGAAGTGGCGTTCTTCGACTTTCTTCTGTGCGGACTCGATCCTACCGGAGACCATTTTGCTTTCGATGGCCTCGCCTTCCTGCATGCCGAGTGAGGTCAGCAGACCCTTCACCCAGTCGCCCATAAAGATCCGCATGAGGTCATCTTCGAGCGACACGAAGAATCGACTCGATCCCGGATCCCCCTGTCGACCGGCTCGACCACGCAACTGAAGATCGATACGCCGGGAATCATGCCGTTCAGTGCCGATGACATGGAGGCCACCCAGTTCCGCCACCTTGCGGGAGTCTCGCTTCATTCCATCCCGTTCGGAAATTCGTTCGGTGACCTCGTCCCATTCGGCTTTGCTGACGTCCAGGCGTGTGGCGTACTTCTTGCTGAGTTCTTCCCAGGCCAGATGCTCGGGGTTTCCGCCGAGGATAATGTCGGTTCCTCGACCGGCCATGTTGGTCGAAAGCGTCACTCCGCCAAGTCGCCCTGCCTGAGCAATGATTTCGGCTTCACGCTCGTGATACTTCGCATTCAGCAGGCTGTGCTGAATGCCGTACTTTTTGAGCAGCTTGCTGAGATGCTCCGACTTTTCGATCGATACCGTACCGATCAGGACGGGCCGGCCTGTCGCATGCACCTCGCGAATTTCGTTAACAACGGCGTCCCATTTCTCGCGTTCCGTGCGGTAAATGACGTCGGTCTGACTGATTCGCCGCATCGGACGATTGGTCGGAACGCTGATGACGTCCAGACCATAGATTTTCAGAAACTCGTCCGCCTCGGTCATGGCCGTTCCGGTCATGCCCGCCAGTTTGCCGTACAGTTTGAAGAAGTTCTGCAACGTGATCGTCGCCAGCGTCTGCGTCTCCTGCTTGATCCGCACGCCTTCTTTCGCTTCTACCGCCTGGTGGAGTCCGTCACTCCATTGCCGGCCCGTCATTTTTCGACCGGTGAACTCATCAATGATGACAACGTCGCCATTCTCCACGACGTAGTTCACGTCTCGTTTGTAGAGGAAATGCGCCTTCAGTGAGTTATCGATCAGGTGGGGCCAGTGCATGTTCCCGGCCGTGTAGAAACTTTCGACATCGGCCAGCTCTTCGGCATACCGAATGCCCTCGTCCGTCAGGTGGCAGGTGTGTTCCTTTTCTTTGATTTCATAGTGCAGCACATTCTGCAGCTTCCGTGCGATCTGATCTGCTTTCGGATACTT